>JBMSHA010000091.1:0-7234 GCA_049416245.1 Flavobacteriales bacterium
TATCCACCTTTTTGGACAAGAATTCAGGAGCACCAGGATGCGGATGACGCATCACAACCAAATCAACTTTCATGGCCAAAATGTTGTTGACCGTGTCGACTAGCGTCTCGCCCTTTTTTACGGAGCTGCTCCCCGCAGAAAAATTCACAACATCGGCACTCAATCGCTTTTCCGCTAATTCAAATGAAAGCCTGGTGCGAGTAGAGTTCTCAAAGAATAAATTGGCAATGGTGATATCCCTTAAGGAAGGCACCTTTTTTATCGGACGGTTGATGACTTCCTTGAACTCCTTAGCAGCTTGGAATATCAACTCAACATCGTTTTGCAGCAGCCCTCGAATTCCCGTGAGATGTCGAACTGAAAGCTTATTCATTCAGGTTTTTCGTTGAGAAGTATAACTTGGCAGGTCTCATTCGAAGCATTCTTATTGACTTGAACATATTGATAGTCAATACTGTCGATGGTTTTCCCTATGTACTGTGGTTCGATTGGAAGTTCGCGCTGGAACCGCCTGTCGACAAGCACGAGCAGCTTGACGGATTCCGGTCGACCGTGTGCGAGCAATGCGTCCAAACCTGCTCGAATCGTGCGCCCTGTGAACAAGACGTCATCTACGAGAATGACATGCCGCTTCTCGACTAAAAACGGCATATGAGTCGAGGATGGAGAGATGGGTTTTTCACGTCGTCGGAAATCGTCCCGGTGAAAGGTAGTGTCCAATGCACCGCAATTGATGGATTGCCCAGGAAGGAGTTCTTGCAGTCTTTTCTGAATGATTTTGGCCAACCAATATCCCCTGGGTTGTAATCCAACCAGATCGGAATTGGAGAAATCATGGTGCTCCAACAGCTGGTGTGTTAGCCGGTCAACTACGCGTTCGAAAAGCGCTTCATCCATTAAGACCTGTGAAACCATCGATGGCAAAGATAAGCTCAAAGAAAAAGGGAAACGATTTCGTTTCCCTTTTTTCATTCTTAGTGTGTAAGATGATCAGGCTTCTGAAGAATCTTCTTCTTCTTCACTTGGAGCATCCTTTTTTGCCTTCGCTGTGGTTTTTTTCGCTGCCGGCTTTTTTGCTGCTGCTTTTTTAGCAGGTGCTTTTTTAGCTTTTGGCTTTTCCTCAGTTACTGGCTCTTCAGCTGTGTTTTCCGCTTTTGCTTCTGAATCAGTGGTTTTTTCAGCCTTTTTCTTTGGAGCAGGTTGCTTTTCAGCAGCAGCTTCCTCCGGAGAACCATCCATTTGTTCTTTCAGAGCGCTGAGAACATCAAGATCACCAAAAGTGCTGCGTTCCACACTTGCATTGACTTCATTCATCATGCGGTTGCTTCCGCCTCCAGCACGTTGCTTACGTTCTTTCGATGGTTCAGCAGCTTGTGGTGCCTCTTCGAAGGTGCGCGTGTGGCTCACCGTGATGCGTTTCGCGTTGCGGTTGAACTCCAAAACAACGAATTCAGCAGCCTCTTCAACAGCTACGGCATTGCCGTCCGATTTGTTGAGGTGCTTCACGTGGCATGAACCTTCCAAACCGTATGGTAAGGCTACAACTGCTTGGTTACCATCCAGTTTCACTACCGTACCGGAATGCTTGGACCCCACAGCAAATATGGTTTCAAAGACTTCCCATGGGTTCTCTTCCAACTGTTTGTGGCCGAGGCTCATCCGTCGGTTTTCCTTATCCAATTCCAGAACAACAACTTCAATCTCGTCACCCACACTGCAGAATTCAGATGGATGCTTGATCTTCTTGGACCAGCTCAAATCTGAAATGTGAACGAGGCCGTCAATACCCTCCTCGAGTTCAACAAACAAACCGAAGTTGGTGAAATTCCGAACGACGCCTTTCTGCTTCGAATTTACTGGGTATCGCTGATCAATTTCAGCCCATGGGTCTTGCTTCAATTGCTTGAGCCCAAGTGACATCTTGCGTTCCTCACGGTCGATATTTAAAATAACGCATTCGATGTCATCGCCTACGCTCAAGAAATCTTGGGCACTGCGCAAATGCTGTGACCATGACATTTCAGAAACGTGCAAGAGGCCCTCGACTCCAGGTGCGATTTCAACGAAGGCGCCGTAATCGGCAATGACGACTACTTTACCCTTGATTCTTCCACCTTCTACCAATTCCTCCGTCATCGAATCCCATGGGTGTGATGTGAGCTGCTTCATGCCCAGGGCAATGCGCTTCTTATCATCATCAAAATCCAAGATGACCACATTCAATTTCTGATCGAGTTCTACCAACTCTTCTGGGTGATTCACGCGTCCCCAAGACATGTCGGTGATGTGCACCAAACCATCGATTCCGCCCAAATCGACGAACACACCGTATGATGTGACGTTCTTGACAGTGCCTTCCAATACTTGGCCTTTCTCCAAGCCGCCGATGATGACACGTTTTTGCTCTTCCAATTCAGCCTCGATGAGTGCCTTATGGGAGACAACAACGTTTTTGAACTCTTGGTTGATTTTGACAACTTTGAAATCCATTTGCTTTCCGACGTAAACGTCGAAGTCACGAATAGGCTTCACGTCGACTTGAGAGCCGGGCAGGAAGGCCTCAATTCCAAATACATCCACGATGAGTCCGCCTTTTGTGCGGCACTTCACATCGCCTTGGATGATCATGTCTTTTTCTTTGGCTTCGTTGATTTTATCCCAAGCGCTGAAGATGCGCGCCGTTCGGTGGGAAACAACTAACTGACCGTTTTTATCCTCTTGGCGCTCAATGAAAATGGGCACCACGTCTCCTTCCTTCAAATCTGGATTGTAACGGAATTCACTCGCGTTTACAATGCCTTCCGATTTGTATCCAATGTTGACAACGACTTCCTTTTTCGTGATCGCCACAACAGTTCCTTCAACAACTTCTTTCTCTTTGATGAGATTCATAGAGTCTTCGTAGGGCGTTTCAAGTTTGGTCCTATCCTCCTTGTTGTAGTCATCAACGTCAGATTCGTATGCATCCCAATCGAATTCTCCGGGTTCAGCTAGCGCTGGACGTTCCGTAAGGACAACATGTTCAACAGCAGGCTGTTCAACTGGAGCTTCAGCAACTTCTGCTTCAGCTTCTTGTGTTGTTTCTTCGACTTGAGGTGTTTCAGCAGTGTTCTCTGCTTGTGGGGCAGTTTGGTTTTCGGCCTGCTCTTCCGGTTGCTGGGTTTCTTCGCTCATGGCTTCCCAGGGGATTTGTATTCTGCAATGGGACGATTTGCAGAAGAATGAATAAAAGCCGCGTCCCTACGGCAATTTGCGGTGGCAAAAGTAGTGAATACTGCTTCAATTTCGAAGAAGTATCCCGGAAATACTCGCTTTCCTTAGTTGACGACGATCAATTTCTTCGAATTTCTGGTTGCCGCATCGATGAATATGTACATACCAGGAGTTTCTGGCGCTGTCCTCCATTCGGATGGGTTCCATTGGCTTAAAGCTTCACCTTGGATATTGTACAATGTGCCAGATGCACCCGTGAACATGGGGTGGCCTGCCTTTGCTGGATTGGGAAAGATGACAATTTCTGAGTTAGGTTCATGCCCTGTTTCAGGCGTTGAAACCGGGCCGTTCGAGGCATTGGGCGTCGGGATATTGAACAATATCCATGGTGTACCGGCATCGTATGCACGGCCCCAAGACCTGTCAGGACTGAGTTCTGGAATGAAAACGGAATCCGCAACAGTAAATCCATCTGGAGATCGGAGCGCAAGGGGCTCTCCGAAAGAACTGAGCCTGAAGTTGAGATGATTCCAGCCTTCAGAGCCATTTTCATCTGCGAACAATATCATGTAGCCACCGGGTTGGATGATAGTAGAATCACCGAGTCCCACAGGAAATTGCCACTTCATAGGTTGATCCAGTCGGTCGGTGAGAAAATAACCAGCGAGATTAACGGCGCTATTTGTGGGATTGAAGAGTTCTATCCAATCTTCGTATTCGCCCACATTGTCAGGATAGGTGATGAAATTATCGCTTTGAGCTTCATTTATTACGATGGGTTCGGGGAGAATAATTTGCAGCGAATTTGTGATGCGTGGCGTAGGTGTTGAGAATTCAATCCACACCGTAGCTCCGTCCGAAATTCGACCAGAGCTATGATCTGTCGGTGCAGATTCATTCCAGTCAACTGTATCGACCAGGACTCCATCCGCACCTTCCAATGTCAATTGCCCAATTCCATTCGGGAGCAGGTTTAAGTGATTCGCTCCGAGTGCGGGATTTCCATCGAGCCAGAATATTTGATGACTGTTGGCATCAATGGTGGTAAGCCAAGGAGCAGAATTCGAGAAAGTATGACTCCCATTTGTTCCCGATAGCGTGTAACCAGCGAGGTTCACCTGAAAGTCATTGGGGTTGAAGATTTCAACCCATGCCGAAAACGTAAACCATTCATCGAATACGGTACCTGAATTCACGGTTTGGTATTCGTTGATGAATAACGCAGCGGTAGGAATTGCTTCATTCGAATTAGGAGCATCGGGCGTCGGTACATTGAAAAACTGCCACTCAGCACAACCATCGCAAATTCTTCCGAAGGAGATGTCTGTTTGTTGTAGGCCAGTTGTGATACTGTCCAGGATGGTTTGTCCATCCATAGCTACCAAGAATAGGGTCTCACCTTCACTGCTGATTTTGAAATTCGTGTGATCTTCTCCTTGTTGCTCATCGTTATCACACCAAATCCTTAAATGTCCGCCAGGAAGAATGGTAGTCAACCCCGCGTTGGTAGATGGAAACATCCACTTATCCAGTGTGTCCGGATCGTCGCTCAAATAAAACCCTGCCAGATTTTGGATTCCTCCTGCATTGTAGATCTCAATCCAATCTTCGTACTGAAAGAAATCATCGTAGTCCACATTTGAATTGCTCGCCAAAACTTCATTGATCAATAAATTTTGCGCGATCAGTTCACTACGACTCGTCATGAAGACAAGTGGTCCGATGAAGGTGAATATCTTAATAAACAACTTCAATTTCGGCATCAGGAAATCCATGTTGCAGGCATTGTTCGAGAACTGATTTCGCTTCATCGATAGAGTCATAAGGGTATGAATAATAGACCGTCTTATTGGTAAGTCGAGTTGTTTTGAGAGGAACAATGTTTCCCAGACGAAGCAATTTCGCCACTTCTGTCGGCTTCAAAACATCATTGTAGTCCTTGATGTGAACATGGAACTGCTTCCTTTGCGAAATCGTTGCTTGGGTCTCTTCTGAAGGTGTCGCCTTTACAGATTTCTTCGTCTTGGCTGTGCGTTCAACTGGGGTTTCTGCTCTGGTCACCTGTGGCATATCTTTTGGAGCGTGAACCGCAGTATGCAAAGTCAAGAATGCATCAGGAGCCCAATTCCGAATTTCGTCCAAAGCGGAAAGTGCAGTCGCTTTGTTTTCATAACTGCCGATAGCATATTTCGTAATGGGCCCTTCGGATTTCAATTTGAAGATGCTTTCGCCGTTTGGCACATTCGAAAAATCAGGTTCGTTGACGAATGCTCCGACTTGAATGGTAATGCGCGCACTACTGAATTCCATTGATGAGTTGTTGGCAGTTACGGCGGCCGTATGGCCAACTTCGTTCTCTGATATCAGCGTTTCTATGGGCTCAGGAAGGGTTGTGCCGGTTATTGTTGAAGTTGCTTTCTTTACGGTTATCGTACCCTCAGTTCGGGCTTCACCACCAAACAAAGCGGTCATTTCATTGGCAATGTTCGAGCGCATAACCAATGCGTTTTTCATGGATTGAACATGACGATGGTCTTCACTTGAAGTGGTGCGAATGATGTCCAACTCACTTTGGTATTGATTGGCTTGATCCAGGATGATGTCGTCGTTGGATTCGAACAAGGCATATCCCTCAAAGGATTCGGCTTGATTGATGGGTTCCAAATTGTTGTCCACGGGTCGGAAATTCCTCCACCACTGACCGGGACTCATTTGAGATTCCTCGAGGACTCTGTCGTAATGTTTGGCTCCAGCTTGATAGGTTTCCCATGCGAGGCCAATGGCCTGTTGACCCTTCGATATTCGATCCGTTGGATTCTGGATTTCGACGATGTCGTCCATGATTCCTCCGGAGCGCAAAAACCAGGCTTGCGGGTCTTCCATTCCGTTCAAATCGTATATGCCGAGGCTTTGAAGATCGAGGATGTTGTCTGTGATGGTCTCCCAGAGAATATTGTGCACTGAGGTCGAGGCATCAACTGAATCGGTGTTATCGGCAATCTTTTGGGCCACAGCGTGCAGGGCTGCCTGAGTCTCGGATGATTGGGTGGCCAAATCGATTAACCCTTCTTTGAAACCTGGCACGTTCATAGGAAGTGCCTCCGCCAACCAACGCTCGTAACGCAGGTGTGAATCGATTCGTCGAAACATGTCCGCTGCATGGACTACCGCGCCATCGAACGATTGGCGCTGGGCATCGAAGTAGGTCAACATGATGTTCCAATCTTCCGACTCCACTCCCATTGAGCGCATGTAATTGTACACCGCATGGTGCCAATCTTCCCAAAGGTCTCGTTGTCTTTCGGTCGTATTCCGGAGTTCTCGTGTTTCATCAGACAAGACAGCTAAGGAAGGTTCGCCATAACGAGCTATTACAGATTGGATTTTCCATTCATCTGCACCCGGTGCATCCCAGCATTGAGCCTTTTCCATTTGAGATTGGATTTGCAAGGCCGCAGCGCGTGCATGGTAAACTGTTTTTGGCATTGGTTTACCTGGAGCCATAAGGTTCGCTTCTTGCATCGCATTCAACATCCATTCAGGCAATGATTGTTGATCTGGGGCATCCTCCTTTTTTTCGGTGGCGGCTTGGAGAACTTTTTCAATGCTAATTTCATTCATTTGCCTACTTCGGATGTGGGCTAAAACTTCACCATTAAGCACTTCCGCGAATTGTTCTGAAAACACTTGGCTGGGAATGGCTCGTTCGGTCCAATTCAAATTTCTTTGAGCAATGGGCGTGTTTTCATCGATTTGATGCTGCAGATGACTCGATTCTTCTGAGGATAGTACAATGGGGTTGGACAACACGGATTGGGCCCAAGACTTAGGCAGACGGACTAATTCTTCCTTCATAGACTGTCCTTCTTGTGTTTCCCAATGGATCGTGAAATCAACGTCACTTTGCAATAGGACGTCAGCTGTTTCACCAGGTTCCAACTGCAAGTCTAATATTTCATGGCCGTCCTCAGTGTATACTGCGATTCGACCAGTGTTGTTAGGTTCTCCGTTTTGATGCGTG
>JBMSHA010000092.1:0-7167 GCA_049416245.1 Flavobacteriales bacterium
CTTTGTCCATTTGCGCCGGTCAATCGAAAGGCCATTGTGGCGGATGAGGCCGAACAAACACGCAACCCGCGAGCACGCAGCGCACGCCTTCGCGTCGCCACCCGCACGGCATTGACCCTCGATCAAATCAACACCCAAGCCGCATGAAAAAGCTCTTTTCATTTGGCCCCGCGAAAGAAAACAAACCTGCAAGGGGCAACCGCCTCTTGACTCCGGAGGAGAAGGCTGCCCAAGAAGCACAAAAGGAGAAACTCGCAGAGCAACAGGCGCGAGCGGCCGCTCGGCAAAAGGCACAAGCATCGGCAAAAGAAAAGGCCCCGCGCAACCGCATCGTCCGACCTGGTGAGGCGAAGGCAGCGCCCGCCCCGCGCAAACCTTGGTTCAAACGCCGCGAAAAATCACCCAAACGAACCCCGCAGGAAAAACAAGAACGCGCCAACCGGCAATCGATTGCTCCCGTGATTCGAGACATCCTGAGCGGAGAATTCTTGACACGAGAGGGCGTAACCCGCCACATCCCTTACCTCATTTTCGTCAGCGGTCTTTTCATCGCTTACATCGCCATGGGCTATCAGTTTGAGCGAATGGAACGCGAAAAACTTCGCACCAAGCGGCAGCTGGAGGAACTCAGTGCTGAGTACAAAACCTTAAAAGCCACGTTTGAAACCGAATTGCAGCAAAGCACCGTCGAGCAGAACATTGCCGAACTCGGGCTCCGTCAAAATGTCGAACCGCCGTTCCTACTGGAATACGAAATCGAAACGCCATGAAGAACGAGCGCGAATTCACCAACAGAACCTGGTTCTCGTTTGGACTTTTCGTCCTTCTGGGCTTTTCGGTATTTGGAAGGATCCTTTGGATTCAAAGCGCCGAGCACGAACAGTGGTTGGCTGTTGGCGAACGATTTGAATCCAGCGTCCAATCCATCACTCCCGCCCGCGGTCAGATTTATTCTGCCAATGGTAGCGTTTTGGCAACTTCTGTACCCGTTTTCGAAGTGCGATGGGACAGCAAAAGCGAAGCCATCGATTGGGATGTGTTTGACCGAGAGCTCGACAGCCTCAGCCAAGGGTTAAGCCGCATTCTGGGTAAAAAAAGTGCCGCCGACTATCGGAAACTTCTGAGAGACGGACGCAATGTGGGGAGCCGCAATACCTTGATAGCGCGGCGCATCTCCTACATCCAACAGAAAGCCCTGCTCGAACTGCCGTTCATCCGTCGCGGACGTTTTAAAAGCGGGTTCACATTCAACCGCATTGAACAGCGTCGCAAACCCTTTGGTGATTTGGCAGCACGCACCATCGGTATCGATCGGGATGAACACCGCGTTGGGCTTGAAGCGAGTTGGAACAATGAGCTCGCCGGAATCACCGGTCGACAGCTGCAACGTCGGGTTGCCGGCGGACAGTGGATGCCCGTTTCAGATGAATACATCGTGGAACCCGTGGCAGGATACGATGTCATCACGAGCATTGACATGCACTTACAAGACGTTGCGAGCAATGCGCTGCGCCGTCAATTGGTTGCACACGACGCCGCCTGGGGAACGGTAATCTTGATGGAGGTGGCAACCGGGAAGATCCGGGCCATGGCCAACTTGACGCGAACCCAAGAGGGCAACGAAACCACCCCTTCGGCTTACGGAGAAACCTTCAATCACGCCATCGGAACCGCAGTCGAGCCCGGCTCAACCTTCAAATTGGCCACCCTGATGACCGCTATGGAGATTGGAGGTGTGCAGCCTGAGGATGAAATCGACACAGGCAATGGCGTCACATCATTTTACGGCAGGCGAATGTCCGATTCCAATGCCGACGAAGGCGGACACGGTGTTTTGACCACCGAAGAAGTCTTCGAGGTTAGTTCCAATGTCGGCACGGCGCTAACTATCAAGAAAGCATTTGGTGAAGATCAGCAGCGGTTCCTTGATGGACTGCAGTCGCTGAACATCCACATACCTACAGGCATCAAACTCGCGGGAGAAGCCGAGCCCCAAGTTTACACGGAGGTAGGACAAGGACGCTGGTCAGGGCTTTCCCTTACCCAAATGTCCATTGGATATGAGGTAACACAAACCCCGCTGCAAACACTTTGCCTCTACAATGCCGTTGCCAACAGCGGAAAGATGATGCGGCCGCAACTCGTCGAGCGACTGGAACACAATGGTGAGACTGTACAGACCATCAAACCGGAAGTGATTGCAGAGCGCATTTGTTCCCCTGCAACGCTTTCCGCCTGCCAACGCATGTTGAAGCGTGTCGCCGATCCCGAAGGTCAAGGCACTGCACAATTCATTTTTACCAAAAGCCCGTATACCGTAGCAGGAAAGACCGGCACCGCGCGCATCGCTGGACCCAATGGATACGACGGACGGTACCGCGCGTCGTTCGCAGGTTACTTCCCCGCTGAATCACCGCGATACAGCTGCATTGTGGTCATTGCAGACACGCGAAGCGGCGTGTATTACGGATCCAGCATCGCCGGCCCGGTATTCCGCGAACTCGCGAATAAAGTCTACGCCACCGATCCCTCCTTCCACACATCAAGCACCGGATTATTGGCGGAAGAGGCCAAACTGCCTGGCGCAAAAGACGGAGCGCGTGAAGAACTGGTCACCCTGTACAAGGCATTTGGATTGCCCTACACCGGCGCAACTGAAGGTGATTGGGTCACCGTCACAACCGGTGAGAGCGTAGCGGAATTGAGCGCACGTCCCATCACCCCGGGTGCCGTACCCGACGTCCGCGGTATGGGATTACGGGATGCGCTGTACTTGCTCGAAAACGCGGGTATCGAAGTCAAAACCTTGGGCGCCGGTACGGTGCGCCGCCAAAGCATCACCCCGGGATCGCCCATCACTGGCCGTCCGTCCATCACCCTTGAATTGTCCTGAATCGCATGAAGCTCCTGAAAGAAATCCTTTACGGCACCCGCATCCACGACATCGTGGGCAATACCCATGTAGCCATTGAGGACATCGCTTTTGACAGCCGAAAGGTCAAGGCGTTCAGCTTATTTGTTGCCATCCCCGGCACCCAAGTGAACGGTTTTGACTTCATCGACCAAGCCATCGAAAAAGGTGCGACAGCGATCATCACTGAGCAGTTGCCGGAAAAACACGCTGCCCATGTGACGTACGTTCGCGTCCAAGATGCAGCCGCCGCATTGGGCAAGATTGCTTCGAAATTCTACGACGATCCCAGCACAGCAATGCGCGTTGTAGCCGTAACCGGCACGAACGGAAAAACGACTACCGTGAGCTTGCTTCACCGCTTGTTCCGATCCATGGGGCGACGGGCGGGCATGCTCTCCACCGTCGAGAACCGCATTTTGGACCAAGTGGTGCCTGCAAGCCACACCACGCCGGATGCACTCCAAATGCAGCGGCTCTTCCGACAAATGGCGGATGCGGGGTGCAAATACGTTTTCATGGAGGCGAGCTCGCACAGCATCGATCAAAAACGCCTGGCCGGCACGGTTTTGGCCGGTGCGGTGTTCTCCAACATCACCCACGATCACCTGGATTACCACGGTGATTTCAATTCATACATCCAAGCAAAAAAGGGGCTGTTCGATATGCTGCCGGCCGATGGATTTGCCTTGTACAACCAAGACGACAACCACGGACCGGACATGGTGTTGGATTGCAAAGGCAGGATCAAAGATTACGCGCTCACGTCCATGGCGGATTACCGCGGACGGGTGGTCGAGAACCACCTGGGCGGATTGCAATTGCATGTGAACGGCCACGATTTGTACAGCCGGTTGATCGGAGGGTTTAACGCCTACAATTTGTTGGCAGTGTATGCGGTAGCCATGGAATTGGGCATGGAAGAAATGGACGTGTTGACCCATTTATCGCTCCTGAAGCCCCCTCCCGGAAGGTTCGAGCAAGTGGAAGCGCCGGAAGGCATCACAGCGGTGGTCGATTATGCCCACACGCCGGACGCGCTGGACAACGTCTTGAAAACGGTCGATTCTTTTCGAGCTGGGAATACTCAGGTCATCACGGTCGTTGGCTGTGGAGGCAATCGTGATAAAACCAAACGACCGGTCATGGCCAAGGTCGCTGCCAAGTGGAGCGACCGCGTCTTCTTGACCTCGGATAATCCGCGTGACGAAGAACCGGACGCCATCATTGCGGACATGCGAGCGGGGCTGGACCCCATCGATGCGAAAAAATGCATTGCCATCACGGACCGACGCGAGGCCATTCGGTTGGCGGCTCAGTTGGCCGGCGAAGGAGACATCGTCCTCGTGGCTGGAAAAGGCCACGAAACGTACCAAGAAATCAAAGGCGTTCGCTACGATTTCGATGACCGTGAAGAATTGTTGAACGCCTTCAAGCCTGCCTGATGCTGTATCATTTATTCACCTACATCGATGCCGTTTGGGACCTACCGGGAGCCCGGTTATTTCAATACATCTCGTTCCGCGCTGCCATGAGCCTGATCACCTCGCTCATCATTGGCATCGTCTTCGGGAAGCGAATCATCGAATGGTTGCAAATGCAACAAGTCGGTGAAATTGTGCGCGACCTCGGGCTGGAGGGCCAAATGAACAAGCAAGGCACCCCCACCATGGGCGGACTCATCATCCTCGCGGCCATCCTCATTCCCACGCTACTTTTCGCGGATTTGACGAACATCTACACGCAGATGATGCTGCTCGTCACGGTGTGGCTGGGAGCAATCGGGTTCATCGACGATTACATCAAGGTGTTCAAAAAGAACAAAGAAGGCCTTGCCGGTCGCTTCAAGATCATCGGGCAAGTTGGCGTGGGCATCATCGTAGGCTCCATGATGTGGTGGCATCCCGATGTGACCATCAAGGATCCCGCCGACCGGGAATTCTTGGGTGAAGTGGTCGAAATGACGGCGATGGACGGAACGAAATTCGAAGTGTTCGAAGCGGACCGCGGACTTCCCATTTGGGAAGCGAAGAAATCATCGGAAACCACCGTGCCGTTTATGAAGGACAACAGCTTCGACTACGACCGGCTCGTGAGTTGGATCGGTCCAGCCGCAGAAGGATGGGGTTGGTTGGTTTTCATTCCGTTGGTCATTTTGATTGTTACGGCGGTCAGCAACGGCGCCAACTTGACCGACGGCATTGATGGCTTGGCGACCGGAACCAGCGCCATCATCGGCCTGGGCTTGGCGGTGTTAGCCTATGTCAGTTCCAACATCGTCACGGCCGACTACCTCAACATCCACTACATCCCCTTCTCTCAGGAGCTGGTGGTATTCATCGCCGCATTTGTGGGTGGGTGCATCGCCTTCCTCTGGTACAACGCCTTCCCTGCACAGGTCTTCATGGGCGATACGGGAAGTTTGGCGCTCGGCGGCATCATTGCCGCATTCGCTATCGCCATTCGCAAAGAGCTGTTGCTGCCTGTTTTGTGTGGCATTTTCCTCATCGAAAACCTGTCAGTGGTGATGCAGGTCGGTTGGTTCAAATACACCAAAAAGAAATACGGCGAGGGCAGACGCATCTTCCTGATGGCTCCGCTTCACCACCACTATCAAAAACTGAACATCCCCGAATCCAAAATCACCGCGCGCTTTTGGATCGTGGGTATCCTCCTCGCGGTTGTATCCATCGTTACCCTCAAAGTCCGCTAGGTCAAATCCCCATGTCTCACCCCATCATCCCCATACTCGGCGCAGGTGAAAGCGGAATCGGTTCCGCCCTGCTCGCAGTGCGCCAAGGCTTCGTGCCATGGGTAACGGATGCTGGGAACATTCGTGACGAGCGGGCGGAGGAACTGCGAGCTGCCGGCATCGAATTTGAGTCGGGCGGGCACGACGAAAACCGACTATTGGCGGCAGCAGCAGCTGGCGCAACCGTCATCAAAAGTCCCGGGATCCCAGAAGATGCTGCACTCATCGTCGCAATGCGAGAGGCCGGCGCAAGCATCATCAGCGAAATCGAATTTGCCAGCCGCTATGCGCGAACAGACGCGCAACGCATCATCGCCATCACGGGTGCCAACGGCAAAACCACGACCACCGCATTGATCGCTTCCTTGTTTGAACATGCCGGACATGAAGTCGCTTGCGTCGGAAACATCGGCAAAAGCTGGGCACGGGATCTCGCTGAGAGACCAAACCCCGCATCCATCCAAGTGGTGGAAGTCAGCAGCTTCCAGTTGGACGGAACGGACAAATTTCGGCCTGACGTTGCGGTGCTCCTCAATATCACACCGGATCACCTCGATCGCTACGGCTACGACATCGAGCGCTACGCCGATTCCAAGTGGCGCATCACCGCTGCACAAACCGCTACCGACGTGCTGGTGCTCAACGCAGATGATGAACTCTCTATCGCCCGTTGGAAGCGCGGCGCGGCACATGGTGGCACGTCCGCTCGCGTCGTTGCCGTCACCACGGAGCGCACCCCTGAACAACTTTCCGAATTCCTCGAATCGGCCGGGCTCCAAGCCTGGGGCTGGGCCGCGGTGGACTCGGACACCCATCCTGAAACTTTCACAACCTACTTACCCCATTTAACCCCATTTACCATGACCATCCAAGAATTGGCTTTGCAGGGAAAACACAACCTGTACAACAGCATGGCGGCTAGCGTCGCTTCGCGCGTTCTCGAACTCCGCAGCGAAGGCATTCGCGACAGCCTCGCTCAATTTGACGCCATCGAACACCGCATGGAGTTTGTTGTCGAAACCAACGGCATCACCTTCATCAACGACTCAAAAGCCACCAACGTGAACAGCGCTTGGTACGCGCTCGAGAGCATCAAAGGCAAGATCATTTGGATTGCCGGCGGCGTGGACAAAGGCAACGATTACACTTCGCTGATGCACCTTGTGACCTCCAAGGTTGACCACCTCATCTGCCTCGGAAAGAACAATAAAAAGCTCATTGACACCTTCGGCGATCGGGTCGAAAGCGTTCACGAAGCAAACACTGCGGCCGAAGCCGTGCAGTTGGCTTACCAACTCGGTCAGCCCGGCCACACCGCGTTGCTTTCGCCTGCTTGTGCGTCATTCGATTTGTTCGGCTCCTACGAAGAGCGCGGCCGAGAATTCAAAGCCGCCGTTCGCAACCTGTAACTGCGCGGCATGTCGAACAGCAAAACCGTGAACGAGCCCACCTCGCTTCACCGGCGCATCGGCGCGTATTTGGAGGGGGACAAGGTCATCTGGAT
>JBMSHA010000093.1:0-7127 GCA_049416245.1 Flavobacteriales bacterium
AATGCGCATGATCCACTGGCGCATGCGCTTGCGTACGACAGGATGTCCTCCCCGTTCACTCAATCCGTCTTTTACCTCGTCATTGGCCAGAACCGTTCCCAATTCTGGACACCAGTTGACTTCACTGTCTGCCAAATACGCCAGACGGAATTGCATCAGGATGTTCGATTGCGCCAATTCATCGCATGATCGCCATTGGTCTGCGGTCAATTCGCCGTTGAAATTTGCATCCCAAGGGTATGCGGCATTGTCCGGCAATTGTTCCCACCACTTGGCATCGCATGTGGCATCCACTCCTGCCAATCCCTGGGATTCCAACATCGCGAGCAGTTCTGCGATTGGCCGAGCGCAGTCTGCCTTTCGGTCATACCAGGATTCGAATAATTCAGCAAAAATCCATTGCGTCCAACGGTAATAATTCGGGTCGCTTGTGCGCACTTCACGCGACCAATCGTAGCAAAATCCAAGTTGTTCGAGCTGTTCCCGGTACCGGGCAATGTTTGCCTCGGTTGTGACAGCAGGGTGTTGGCCGGTCTGAATGGCATATTGTTCGGCGGGCAATCCAAAACTGTCGTACCCCATGGGGTGCAACACATTAAACCCGCGATGGCGCTTGTAGCGAGCAAACACATCGCTGGCAATGTAACCGAGGGGGTGACCAACGTGCAATCCAGCACCCGAAGGATAGGGAAACATATCGAGCACATAGAACTTCGGACGCGCGGCATCTTCAGTGACCGCGTATGCGTCGGTTTCTTTCCATCGCGTTTTCCAACGCTGTTCAATTGCTCGAAAATCGTATTCCATGCCGTTGCCAAATTCGCTGCAAAGGTAGTTGGTTGGTATCTTTGGTGGGTGTATTTGAGGCAGACTCCTCCGATCGTGAAAGCCATGGCTTCGCAGTTGACCTGGCATGGGCCTGGATTCGTGGATAACGAGCCGACGGTTTACCTAACCTTCGACGACGGCCCACACCCGGTGATCACACGCCAAGCGATGGAAATATTGGGACGTTTTGAGGTTCCAGCGACCTTCTTCTGTGTCGGCGAAAACGTCGAGCGTTTTCCGGATGTGATGGAGGAGTTGCGCGCAAAAGGTCACGCGGTGGGCAATCACACGCACGCCCATGAATCGGGTTGGAGCACATCGAATTTCGCTTATCTCAAAAGTTTTTCGAAGTGCCAATCCGTCACTCATGCAGCCTGGTTTCGTCCACCTTACGGCCGCATCACAAAGTCGCAGGCAGACGCGATTGCCCCGCACACCGAAATTGTGATGTGGGATGTTTTGAGTGCTGATTTTGACGTGAAAAAGACGCCCGAAGATTGTTTCAATCAATTGCTCGTGAACACCCGTCCAGGAGCCATCGTCGTGTTCCATGATTCAGAGCGCGCAGCACCGCGCATGCTGCCTGTGCTGGAGCCGTATTTGCGATGGTTGGCTGCTGAAGGTTACCGTTGTCGGCTGCTTCCACAGCGTGGCTGATTTACTCTTCAGGGGAGGTGGTGCCCTCCTCTTCTTTCGGCTTTTGGACCGCGACTCGGAGCATCTTCAATTTTGACTTGATGTCGTCCACCTCTTTTTTATCCGCCTCCATCGACTTTTCGTACTGGCTGCGAATGCTCTCCGCACCTTTTCCGGTAAATCGCTCGAGGTTTTCTTCGGTTTTGGTGATGCGGTTAATCAATCGATCCAACTTTTCGCGGAGAATGCGCTGTTCTCGACGAACGCCTTGCGTGTCAGATTCTACGAGGTGATTAACGCGTTGCTTGTACGTTTCCATAGCCCGCTCTGATTTCTGTGCACTGAGCGCATCGTAGTGCGCATCCATGGCCGAGCGGTAGCCATCCATCACAGAATCCAGCGACTTTCTCGGAATGAAACCAATGGCATTCCAACGTTCTGAGAATACCTTCAAAGCCTCCAAATCCTCCTTCCGCTTTCCCGTCAAAGCATACGCCTTGATTTCGTCGATGATGGTCTGCTTCTGCTTGAGATTTTCCTTTTCTTCTTGCAGTTTGTCAGCCATTTCAGACTTGCGGGCATTGAAGAATTTGTCTTGAGCCTTCCGGAATCGGCGCCAGAGTTTTTGTTCATCACGCGGTGCACAGGCTCCCACGTTTTTCCATTGCTTTTGCAACTCCATCATTTTCGGGGAGTCTTCCTGGAAGTTGGTGGATGCTGCCAGAGCTTCGGCTTGTTCAATGAGAGCGATTTTTTCAGCTTTGAAAGCGTTGCTTACCTCCTTTTGAGCGTCGTAGAAGAGTTGCTTTTTCCCAAAGAAAATGTCGGCAAGTTCACGGAATTGCGTCCACAAGGTTTCATTGTGCTCTTTTCCCGCAAAACCGGTTTTTTTCCAAGCGTTTTGAAGCTCTAAAATCTTGGATGTGGCCGCTTGCCAACCTTCGTGTGAGGCTTCGACCTCCTCAGCTACCACGGCACGCAACTGCTCAATGAGTGCAGTTTTGGCATCCGCGTTGGATTGAAAATTGGCACGAATCTCATCGTAATGCGCCTTGACCTCGTCGAAGATCGGCCGCACAATGCCGAAGAAGGAATCAGACAACTCCTTGTAATTCTCGCGAGGGGAAGGCCCAACGTCCATCCATTCTTTTTGCAAGGCCCGCGCTTGTTTTTGGCGTTCAGTGAGCGATTCGATCGCCTCCAATGCTCCCGCCTTAACGATAAGGTCTTCTTTTTTCTTCAAGTTCACTTTGAGGTCGTGATCCTTGAGTTCTTTGTAAATGTTGATGTTGTAGAAGAACTCGTCTTGAAGCCTGTAATACTGGTCGTGAACCGTCTTGTACTGGTCTCCGGGGACGTCGCCTATTTCTCCCCAAGCTTCCCGCACTTCATTGAAGACACCAAACGCCGCGCCGATGTTTTCTTCCTCTTGGATGGTGTGGCGTAAGCGCTCGAGCATGGCTTGTTTCTTCTCCAGATTGGCCCGTTGCTCTTCGGCAACCTGCTTGCGCCATGTTTTTTCTCGCTCTTTAAAGGCGCTCACAGCCTCATCAAATGCCTGCTCCTCGGGCACCGCATGGTATTCAAAAACTGCATCCGAATCTTTCTCAGAGGCGGCCCAGGCCTCCCGCTGCTTCCTGACTTCTTCTTTCGTCAACGCACGAAATTGATCAATGGCCTCTCTGACATCCACACGGATGGTTTCTAGGTCTTCCTGCTCGAGCAAGTTCTGAATGCGGGATAAAATCTCTGACCTCATCGGTCGACAGTTTTAAATTTTGGAGTGCAAATATCGTGTAAAGCCTTGTTTTGTCGGCATTTTCGTCCAAATTCACGCTCTGAGATGGAGGAATGGATGGAAAAAATGCGCCGATGGTGCAGCCAACAGGAGCGTTCTACGCATGGCGCGCGGAGAAAGTTGCAGCGTGCATTGGTGGACGGTGAAACTGCCACAGCAGTCGTACGGGCTTTGGTTGAGGAGGGATTCTTGTCTGACGAGCGTTTCTTGGACTCATACGTTCGTACCCATATCGAATACAAGCGTTGGGGGCCGCGAAAGATTGCACAAGGATTGCGGGAGATTGGTTTTGCGGGATATGAAGCCGAAAAAGCACTGAATCAGGTGGATGGGCATCGGTTTCGGGAAATCCTCGCAGCATTGGTGGAGCGCAGAAAGCCTGAATTGGCTGAGAAGCGGGAGCGTGTCATTCGCTACCTCTTGGGCCGGGGATTTCTTGTGAATGAAGTCTTGCGCGCAATCGAGGAAGCAGAGGAGCGCTGAATTAACTTTGCAGGGCATGATTACGATTGATCAACTGAATGCGCTGCGAAAGCGTGTGGAGGATTTGCGCGGTTACTTGGCTATCGATGCCAAACTGATCGAAATTGCTGAAGAAGAAAAGCGCACCCAAGACCCTGAATTTTGGAGCAATTCGAAAGAGGCGGAATTGGTGATGAAGCGGCTGCGGACTTTGAAGTCTTGGACACAGAGCTTTCAGTCGTGTAACTCGGCGCTCGAGGATGCCCAAGTGCTTTTCGAATTTATGAAGGCTGGAGAGGCGGAAGAGGCTGAAGCGCAGGAAGCGTTTGACGCGGCAGCGGAAGCTTTGGAAGAGTTGGAATTTAAGAACATGCTCAGTGCGGAAGAGGACAACCTCAATGCCGTCATGCAAATCACATCAGGCGCAGGCGGCACAGAGAGTTGCGATTGGGCTTCGATGCTCATGCGCATGTATCGGATGTACGGGGATCGAGCGGGGTTCAAAGTCAAGGAATTGGATTTGCAAGAAGGCGATGTGGCGGGTATTAAACAGGTGACTTTGGAGTTTGAAGGTGAATTTGCATTCGGAATGCTGAAAGGCGAAAACGGGGTTCACCGCCTCGTCCGCATCAGCCCTTTCGACAGCCAAGCCCGCCGGCACACTTCATTCGTTTCGGTTTATGTCTATCCGCTGGTGGACGACTCCATTGAAATTGAAGTCAACGCGTCTGACATCACGTGGGAAACGTTCCGCTCCGGTGGAGCAGGCGGTCAAAACGTAAACAAGGTTGAGACCGGTGTGCGTCTGCGCCACGCCCCAACAGGAATCGTCATCGACAATACCGAGACGCGCAGCCAGCTCGGGAATAAAGAGAAGGCCATGCAATTGCTCAAATCGCAGTTGTTCGAAATGGAATTGGCGAAGCGCAATGAGGCACGTGCAGAAATCGAAGCGGGCAAAAAGAAAATCGAATGGGGATCGCAAATCCGTTCGTACGTCATGCAGCCTTACAAAATGGTCAAGGATGTCCGGACCAATTACGAAACTTCGAATGTCGATGCCGTCATGAATGGAGAGATTGACGAATTTTTGAAAGCCTTTTTGATGCAAGCGGGATCAGGTGCGAAACCGGCAGCTACAGTTTAAATCAGCAAATCACACAGCGAACATGAGTGCATTTCGCATTGAAAAAGACACCATCGGTGAAGTCCAAGTCCCAGCCGATGCGCTTTGGGGCCCACAAACCGAGCGTTCCCGGAACAACTTCAAGATCGGACCTTCGGCGTCCATGCCGGTAGAAATTGTCGAGGCCTTTGCTTACCTCAAAAAAGCAGCAGCCTTGACCAATGCTGAATTGGGTGGGTTGGACGGGCGGAAGCGCGACTTGATTGCACAGGCGTGCGACGAGATCATTGCTGGGCAATGGGCGGATCAATTTCCGCTGGTGGTGTGGCAAACGGGTTCTGGGACCCAATCCAATATGAATGTGAATGAGGTGGTGGCCAACCGAGCCCACCTGATCAATGGGGGCAAATTGGGTGAGGGCGAACGCCCGGTGCATCCGAATGACGATGTCAACAAGTCCCAATCGTCGAATGACACCTTCCCCACAGCGATGCACATCGCGGCGTATCGGATGATTGTGCACACAACAATTCCCGGTGTTGAGCACCTGCGCAACGCGTTGCATGCTAAGGCTGTGGCCTTCGCCGATGTCGTGAAGATTGGCCGGACGCACCTCATGGACGCTACGCCCCTCACATTGGGACAGGAATTCAGCGGGTATGTTGCGCAATTGGATTTTGGACTGAAAGCCTTGCGTAATTCGTTGGAACACCTGTCTGAACTGGCATTGGGAGGTACGGCGGTCGGAACCGGAATCAACACCCCGGAAGGCTATGCCGTGCGCGTAGCTGAGCACATTGCCGCATTAACCGGACACCCTTTTGTGACGGCCCGCAACAAATTTGAAGCGCTTGCGGCTCACGACGCCATCGTAGAGTCGCATGGAGCGCTTCGGCAGTTGGCGGTGGCATTGAACAAAATTGCCAATGACATCCGCATGATGGCTTCGGGTCCACGATCGGGCATTGGCGAGATCATTATCCCTGCGAACGAGCCAGGTTCCAGCATCATGCCGGGTAAAGTCAATCCAACCCAATGCGAGGCCATGACCATGGTTTGTGCACAGGTTATGGGCAATGACGTGGCGATCGCTGTTGGCGGGGCTCAAGGCCATTATGAATTGAATGTCTTCAAGCCTATGATGGCCCGCAACATCCTGGAGAGTGCGCGCCTCCTGGGTGATGCGTGCGATTCGTTCAGCACCCATTGTGTAGAAGGCATTGAGCCGAACCATGTCCGCATCGACGAATTGGTTCAGAACAGCCTGATGCTTGTTACCGCATTGAATACCAAAATCGGTTACTACAAGGCGGCAGAAATCGCCAACAAAGCACACACCGAAGGGACCACATTGAAGGCAGCGGCATTGGCTACGGGCTACCTCACTGAGGAGGAATACGACGCCTGGGTCGTGCCAGCCGACATGATCGGGCGGTAAGGTCTACTTTTTGGAGGTCTTGAGTTGGGTAACCAATTGCTTGATCCATTGTTCCTCCGCTTTCGGGCAGATGAGCAATGCGTCCGTTGTATCCACGATGATGAAGTCATTCAGGCCGCGCAACGCGATGAGTTTCTTTCCTGCTGAATTGGTGCTGGAAGCGACGACGTTGCCGCCTGCTTCATGCGCCACCAAGCGCACGCCTGTCGTCCCGTTGCCCGCATCGTCCATGGCAAGTTTTTCGTGCAATGACCCCCACGTACCCAAATCGCTCCAGCCAAAATCCGAGAGGACTACGGCCACATTGTTCGCTTTTTCCATGATGCCGTAATCGATGGAAATGTTTTCGCAGTCACCATAAATCGACTGGATGGTGGCGGATTCTGCAGGGGTGCCGAAATCGGCCGCGTGTTCCTGAAAGAGGCTCTGCATGTCGGGAAGGTGATTTTCGAATGCGGCGGTGATGTTGTCCAAGCTCCAGATGAAAATCCCCGAGTTCCAATAAAAGTCCCCGGAAGCCAAAAACTGCTCGGCGAGTTCCAGCTGAGGTTTCTCGGTGAAGGTTTTGACCATTCGAATGCGATCGTCCGCAGCATGAGGTAAATCCTCAAATTGGATGTACCCATAACCGGTGTCGGGTCGGGATGGGTGAATGCCCAAAGTGACCAATTGACGGGTGTTTCGCGTGTGATGCAAGGCCACCTCCGCAATCTCCAGAAAGTCATCTTCTTTGAGAATCAAATGATCAGAAGGAGCGACAATCACTGCAGCTTCGGAAGCGCGATTGCCGGCTTTGTTGGCAATCCAGTGGTTTGCGTATGCGATGCAGGGGGCCGTAT
>JBMSHA010000094.1:0-7110 GCA_049416245.1 Flavobacteriales bacterium
TTTGGCACCAAAATGACAAAGTTCCATCGCTTCCTCATAGCTCATCTCTTCAATAACACGCGCTCCAGCTACCAATCTGGGATCGGCAGTGAGCATGCCCGGAACATCCGTGGATTTCTCCATGAAATCCGCATCAATTGCAGCGGCAATGATCGAAGCGGTATAATCGCTGCCACCCCGGCCCAGGGTCGTCGTATCCCCGCTGGGTGCACGTCCGATAAAGCCCTCCGTAATCAAAATTTCAAATTCCAAATCCGCTTGAACACCGGCTCGAATGCGTTCTCGTGTGGCTTCCAATTCAACATCTGCACATCCATATTGATCGTTTGTGACAATCCAATCCCGCGCATCCACACGCCGCACTCGAAGTCCCGCCTTCTCGAGCCACATTTGAACGAGGGGCACGGCCAAGCGTTCTCCATGAGAAACCAATTGGTCCATGCTTTTGGCACTCAGTTCTTTGATGAGAAAGACCCCTTCACTCCATGCGCGAAGCGTCTCAAAATGTGAATTCAATTCGCTTGCTACAAGCGCATCTCCCTCCAAAGCACGCAACGTATCCAAATGTCGCTGCTCCAATGCGGCCAGCAATCCCCGAAATGAATCATCCCCTTGCGCCGCGCGCAACCCTATCCGAATGAGTTCGTTGGTCACCCCGCCCATAGCCGAGCAAACAACGATGCGCTGCTGTCCTCGACGCGCTAGCAACACCTCTTTCACACGGTTCATGGCTTCAGCCGAAACCAATGAGGACCCTCCAAATTTTAGCACTTCCATGCCCATCATCGTAATTATCTACTCCCAATTCAGCGGGCATTTCCGCAGGAGTATTTTCAGTACATACGGGCAACGCCTCCCTCGGGTTACGTCAATAAATTCGGGTCATGCGTTCTCTTCGGCAGCAAATTTTCCAATGACTTCCTGGCTAACCCCGGTATTGGAAAAACCTCCGTCATGAAATAGGTTTTGCATCGTCACGAATCGCGTCAGATCGCTGAACAGGGATACGCAATAATCTGCACATGCCAACGCATCCGCATTGCCCAATGGACTCATGGATTCACTGTAGGCAATAAACTCGTCAAAGCCTTTGACCCCGCTACCTGCCGTCGTAATGGTCGGGCTCTGACTCACGGTGTTGATGCGCACCTTTTTTGCCACTCCGTAGTGGTATCCAAAGCTTCGCGTAATGCTCTCCAACAAACTCTTGGCATCGGCCATGTCTCCGTAATCAGGGAATATGCGCTGGGCAGCGATGTAGGTCAACGCCACTACGCTTCCCCACTCACTGATGGCGTCCAGGTTTTTTGCGACGGCTAGGGTCTTGTGCAAGCTAATGGCTGACACATCCAAGGTCGTTTGCAACCAATTGTAATTGATGTCCGTGTAATGCTTGCCCTTTCGCACATTCGGACTCATTCCGATGGAATGCAAGACAAAATCGACCTGACCGCCGAAATGCTCCATGGCACCTTCAAACAATTGAGTCAAGTCCTCGACACTCGTCGCATCTGCAGGAATAACAGGAGCATTCCCAACCAATTTGGCAAGCTCATGGATTTCGCCCATTCGCATGGCCACAGGAGCATTGGTCAATACCAATTCCGCACCTTGCGCGTGAGCCTGCAACGCCGTTTTCCAAGCGATGGATTGATCATTCAACGCACCGAAAATGATGCCTTTTTTGCCTTTCAATAAGTTCTCTGCCATGGTTCGTGTGAATTGTGCCGCAAACGTACTTCAGTTTTTTGAATCGTCGGGCCAAATTTTGGAAGGATTCAACAATCCCTTCGGGTCAAAAACGGCTTTGATTTGTCGCTGCAACGCAAGTGCCTGCTCTGAAAATGCGAGATCCATGTAAGGCTTTTGCACCCAGCCAATTCCATGTTCTCCGCTGATGGTTCCACCGAGTTCGATGACTTTTTGGAACAGCTTGCGAATGGCGTCAGGCAGCTGCTCCTCCCAAACTTCATCCGAGAGCCCCTCCTTCAAAATGTTCACATGCAAATTCCCGTCACCTGCATGGCCATAGCACACACTTTCGAATCCAAATTCTTCACCGATTTGCTTCACCGCATTCAAAAGCTCTGGCAATTTCCCACGAGGCACGACTGTGTCTTCTTCCTTATATGCGCATTTGGACTTCACAGCCTCACCGACGATCCGCCGCATGCGCCAAAGTTTGTTCTTCGAAATTTCATCTTCTGCAAACAGTGGCTCGCCGCCGCCTTGTTCTTGGATGACGGGGTAAATCCGTTCCAATTGCGGCATCAAGTCCTCCGGTCGAAATGCATCCACTTCAATGAGCAAGTGTGCTTCAACGCCCGTTTGAAGTTCGTCAATCGGTTGTCCCTCATGCCGCATGGCCAATTCAATTGCCGACCTTTCCATGAATTCCAAGGCCGAAGGCTGCGCCCCTGCTACGAACAACGCGGCAACTGTTTTGCAAGCTTGTGATGCGTGGGCAAACGGGACCAACATCAATGCCGTATGGCGTGGCCACGGCAACAATTTCAATGTCGCTCGCGTGATGAAGCCCAGCGTGCCTTCGCTTCCTACCATCAAAGCAGTGAGGTTGTATCCGGTGCTATTCTTCAACGTATCAGCCCCGGTCTGGATGATTTCGCCATTCATCAAAACCACTTCCAAATTCAACACCCAATCTTTTGTAACACCGTATTTTACAGCCCTCGGACCGCCGCTGTTCTCAGCCAAATTCCCACCGATTGTACACGTTCCTCTCGAAGCAGGATCCACGGCATAAAACAGGCCCTTTTCTTGAACGGCATCTTGCATGGATTGAACAACAACGCCGGGTTCAACAATCACTTGATGATTCAGTTCATCAATCTCAATGATGCGATTAAGCCGCTTGGTGGTCAACGAAATCCCCCCTTGGACTGGTAATGCGCCCCCGCTCAAACCCGTCATGGCTCCGGCTGGCGTTACAGGAACTCCATTTGAACTGGCCCAAGCCATGATTTTCGATACCTCAGCAGTGTTGCATGGATGGACCACGACGCCCGGCAGAAACACCAAATCTTCAGTATGATCAGAGGCCATTCGCCTGCGATCGTCCAGGTCGCAACTGAATTCAAGTTCCCCAGCGAAAGCGTCCTCAAAATTATTTATCCACAACTCCGGCATGCGACCAAACATAACTCCAACTTCTTAAAAAATCATTGACGTCACCAAGTTCTTATCTTGCTCCTTCGAAAGAAAATTGAATCGAAAAATTGATGCGACACGCTACAAAATCTTCTGGTCTGGTCCTTCTTTTTGGGCTGTTGGGATTGCTTCAAATTGGAACAGCCCAAGACTTTCCCTTTGAGTTACTGAGCAACGAGCTTATTTGGTACAGCGGCGAATTTCGTGAGGAACGCGTTGGTGGGATTCGCTCCATGAACGACGGTTCGCATTACACCAGTCTCGAGCGAGGAGAATCAGGCAGCGCCGTGGTGAAGTACGCCTACTCAACTGGAGAGGCAGTTGATACATTAGCGACGAGCACTACCGCTTTCGGAGATGCGAGCATGACGTTCAGCGGCTATGCTTTCTCAGCTGATGAACGCCATTTGCTTTTAACGACTGATGTAGAATCCATTTATCGCCATTCATTTTCCGCCAATTATTTTGTCGTCGACCTGAATTCGGGACAAACCAAGGCCATTACAGACTTTACCCAAGGGCGCCAGCGCTTGGCTTCCTTTTCCCCCAATGCCCAGCATGTTGCATTTATGCGCGACAACAACGTCTTCATTGTCGACCTCGCTTCCATGGTGGAAACCCAAGTAACATTTGACGGCGAAGCGAATCGCATCATCAACGGCGCCACCGATTGGGTTTATGAAGAAGAATTTGGCGATGACAACGGCATGTTTTGGTCTCCCGATGGTCGGTATTTGGCGTTCATGCGGTTCGATGAGTCCGACGTAAGAGAATTCGGCATGCCCATGTATGGTGACTTGTACCCCGATCCCTATGTCTTCAAATACCCCAAGGCAGGCGAACAGAATGCTGTGGTCGAGGTCAAAGTTTATGACCTTGAACGCCGAACTCTCGGCACGGCGATGCACCCGAAAACAGAGTACATTCCTCGCGTGAAATGGGGAGTTGACAGCTCTCAACTGTTGATTTTCACGATGAACCGCCACCAGAACATATTGAACATCCTGATGGGAGATTGCAAGCGCGGTGTAGAACAAATCATCACCAAGAAAGTCTGGAGTGAGCAATGCATGACCTACATCGACATCACAGATGACATCACCTTTTTGCCTGATGGAAAATCATTTTTGATGACCAGCAAACGCGATGAGTTCAATCACATTTACCAGTTTTCGTTGGATCGCGATGTAGCGCCCATTCAGCTGACCTCAGGCGCTTGGGACGTGATTGAAATGCAAGGGTTTGACCAACGTAAAAATCAAGTTTATTTCTCATGCTCGAAAGAGGGTGCCACGCAAACTCACCTTGCTCGAGTCGATCTTAAAGGCAAAATGCAAATCCTGCATGAAGAGCGGGGAACCCACGCAGCTGCTTATTCGAATTCTTTTGATTACTACATCCACACCTACCACAACGCTAACACCCCACCGGTCTATACGTTGCGAAACAAATTGGGAAAGGTGGTGCGCGAGCTCAAGGATAATGCCGCTTTGAGGGAAACTGTCTCCAAATACAACATGCAACCCAAGGAGTTTTTCTCTTTCACGAACGATGCTGGGATTGAATTGAATTCTTGGATGATCAAACCGCCAGGATTTAATCCCGAACAATCTTATCCGGTGTATGTCGCAATCTATGGGGGACCTGGAGTCAACACGGTCACGGACAGTTGGGGCGGCGCTAATTATTATTGGCATCAACTGTTGGCGCAACAAGGCTACATCGTGGCCAGCTGCGACCCTCGAGGAACGCCAAAGCGCGGTCGAGAATTTGAACACAGCACGTACAAAGAGTTGGGTAAACTTGAAACAGAGGATTTCATCGATTTCGGTGAATACCTCGGCAATTTGGAATATGTGAACGCAGATCGCATCGGCATTCAAGGCTGGTCGTATGGTGGCTTCATGACCCTGTTGTGCATGACGAAAGGCGCGGAAGTTTACAAGGCTGGCATTTCTGTGGCTCCAGTAACGAATTGGCGATATTATGACACGATTTATACGGAGCGGTTCATGCAATCGCCGGATGAAAACGAAAGCGGTTATGATGACAACAGCCCGGTTAATCATGCCGAAAAACTGGAAGGAGCGCTACTCCTGGTTCACGGGTCGGCTGATGACAATGTGCACTTTCAAAATTCAATGGAAATGGTAAATGCGCTTGTTGCTGCAGGCAAGGACTTTGATTTCTTCGCCTATCCAAACCGGAACCACGGTATCTACGGAGGGAACACCCGACTTCACCTATTCGATATGATGCTTGACTTCGTTCACGAAAACCTCTGACAGGCGGAATTGAACGATTTGAACTAGATTAACCCGAAAATTTCTAACCCATGACTGATTCAACCACCGTGCCTTCGGGCCATCCCAAAGGGCTATACACCCTCTTCTTCTCCGAAATGTGGGAGCGCTTCTGTTACTACGGAATGCGCGTTCTTCTCACGTTATATTTGGTGAAATCCCTCTTAAAGGGTGACGCTGAAGCTAGCCTAATCTACGGTGCGTACACTGCATTGATTTATGCCGCTCCTGTTTTAGGTGGCCGCATGGCAGACAAATACCTGGGATACCGATACGCCATTCTACTTGGGGCGGTCTTGATGGCGATAGGTGAGTTTTTAATCCTCGGAGGAACGGAAACGTTCATGTTGTTCGGAATGGGCGCGTTGATTGTGGGCAACGGATACTTCAAAGCAAACATTTCAACCATCGTCGGAAAACTTTACGAGGATGGCGATCCCCGCCGCGACTCGGGATTCACCATTTTTTACATCGGCATCAACATTGGCGCGCTCATGGCGACCACCCTCGTCGCGTACGTTGGAGAAACTTACGGATTCAAGTACGGATTTGGTCTCGCAGGCATCGGCATGTTGGCGGGTTTGTTGATTTTCTGGCTCGGTCGTGACAATTACGCAGCGGCACCCGGTTTGGAAATTACCGAAGCGGGCATGCAGCCTGTTGGACCGTTGAAGATGTATCAAGCCATCTCCATTGGTTCCTTGGCACTCATCCCTTTGTGTTATTTCTTGATCAGCCAAAACGATTGGATGACCTACCTGTTGACCGGTTTGTTTGTCCTGGTGGCCGCTTCGCTGATTCGTGCCGGCATTAAAGAAGGCACAATGTGGCGAGACCGCATGATTGCGCTGGTCATCTTCATGGTAATCAACACGGTTTTCTGGGCTTGCTTTGAGCAAGCGGGAACTTCGTTGACGCTTTTCGCGGACCGCAATGTCAGTCGGGATATCCTCGGCTGGACCATGCCAGCTTCCATGACCCAATTCTTCAATCCCGCCTTCATCATCATCTTCGGATCGATTTTCTCGGTGATGTGGGTGAAGCTGGACAAGATTGGAAAAAACCCAAGCATTCCCATGAAATTCGCTCTGGGCATTTTGCAGCTCGGCGCCGGTTTCCTCGTGACTTTGGTCGGTTTGCAATTCGCGGATGACCAGGCATTGGTTCCCTTGCTCACCCTGGTTTTCTTGTACATGTTGCACACCACTGGCGAACTGTTTTTGTCACCCATCGGATTATCCATGGTCACCAAACTCTCTCCAAAAAGCATGGCAGGCACAGCCATGGGAGGTTGGTTCTTGAGCTTTGCCATGGCCAATTACGTTGGAGGAATCATCGCGTCGTTGACCGGTGGTCATGGGGATTCAGGAGAGTCACTTTCAGCGGCAGACGGATTGGCAAAGTACACGGATGTCTTCTCTACGATTGGAATGGTCTTGATCGTTTTTGCCGTAGTGATTACGTTGTTCAACAAGCCATTAAACAAACTGATGCACGGCGTTCGATAAGCCCCTCAATTCATAACCTTTTGAAAAAGCGCCTTCGGGCGCTTTTCTTTTGCGATATTGCAGGAAATTGCGATGTAATGTACCGATTGTTCCTGTTATCCTCTTTCTTTTTCGTTTGCACCTTTTCGGCA
>JBMSHA010000095.1:0-7058 GCA_049416245.1 Flavobacteriales bacterium
GTCTTCATTTGAATGGAATTTCGATGGAGAGGGTGTGTGGATTGTGTGCGTGAACGCCTCCTCGAGCACTTGCGATTCCTGGTCGTTTTGTCAGGTGGTGGACACCACGAACCCGACGGGAGGTGGCGAGGATTGTGAGTTGAGTTTTGAAGTGGTTCAGTCTTTGGACGCAGCGGGCGACCCTATTCCGGGCAGCTTGGAGGTCATCGTCCCGGAATTGGCGGGCCAACCCACGTATTACTGGGATTTTGGAGACGAAAGCACGAGCACAGAAGCCAATCCACAACATACGTATGCAGGTAACGGCCCGTATGTGCTTTGTTTGACTGCGACCTGGGGCGACTCGCCCTTGTGCACCGCGATATACTGCGATTCTGTGGAAGTAGACGATGACGGTTTGATCAATTTCATGGAAGGCTTTACCATCAATGTGGTCACGGAAGGCAATGCCAATTCCATTGAATTGGTGCAAGATTTCCAAATTCCCATAGTGTATCCAAATCCCGTTCATACTGGAGGGGTGATTTCATGGTCGGGTCTCCCCCCTCAAGTGGCTCGCATTGAAATTTACGATGCCGGGGCGCGACTCATCCAAGCTTCGTCGGCCATGGATTTACGCTCCATTTCGACAGCGGGTTGGGAAAGCGGAATCTATACCGTCCGCTGGATCGGAATGGGCTATGTGAAGTCTGCCCAAGTCGTCATCAAGTAATGACTTCTCTCCGGCGCAAGGTCTGTTTATTGTGCCTTATTGCCGCCATAGCTCGGACGCTGCACGGAAATGCACAGGGAAGCGTGGAGGAGATGCTTATGCAACCGCATCGCCTTCCATACGTGAAACACAGCGGGTTGGCCGTTGATCTATCTTTGGTCGAACGGGAAGATGGTATTTGGCTGATTTCGGAAGTTGACGTGCCTTACGGCGGATACATTATTTCACCTTTGACCGAACGGGATTACCTCGGAAAATTCCACGTCAAATGGTTCGACAATGCTTCGGTTTCTCATAGCGATTGGCGCGAATTTCCATCCTCTGAATTGGGTTTTGAGCCGTTTGATCGCGTGATGGTACCCATGATCAGGCGAGATACGAAAATAGAAACGAACTTGGCGATTCAATCGGGTGTAACCGATTTGTCTGGAGAAGTTGCTTTCGTGCTCGAACCGCAATGCGTCTTGTATCTAATGCCCTTCTCTATCGTCAAATCAGGAAAAGATGAACTGCCGGCTTGGATATTGGTTTCGGATACGTTACGAATTCACTTGCCGGTCAGATGACTTTCAGTCGTTAAGACTATCCAACGCGGCATCCCATTGGTCAGATGATTTCTGGAAGTCGTAATCCATGAAATCAATCAGTTCCACAATGACATCGACGTCGATTCGATCTCCGGCTTCGTCACGTGCAGGTTCATGAAAATCCCAACTGAAAGATTGATAGTAGGTTTCTCCATCATCTCCTTCATATTCTCCTTCATAAACGCGGCCCAAAATAAAGTCACTCCCTTTGTAAGATCCGACCCAAAGTTCTACTTCCGGGGCTTCCCAAGGGTTTTCGTCTCCTATCATGTCGTTGCCGAAGATGATTAAATCTTTCATGTTTTTTAATTTTATTAATCTTTTACGGCTGGATCAGGGGAATTGCGACACCCAAGGTTGTGATTCGAGAAATTCACTTTCGGAGTAGCCCAAATCTTCAGACTCCTCGCGCAGTCGCTCAATCAATTCTTTGATCTCACTCGCGTCCAATTCGTTGATGCCGGTTCCTTCGTTGTTCTCCAAGTACACGACAACGTCGTAAACTTTTCCTTCAAAGAAATAAAGAGCATTTCCTTCGGAATTTAAAGTAGATTCTCCATCGGCTTCAAATTCAGCATCTTCGAAGCCGTAGTACTTAAACCATTCACCATCATCATCAACTCCTTCTACGACTTCCTCGATGAGGTGCCCGTGAAGGACGAGTTGCGTGTAAAATTTGTTTGGATTGATGTCGGTCAAATGTTTCATGTCGCAATTTGTTTCCGGGAAATGTACTTCAAGTTTAAGTTGATTGGTACCATGAGAATGCATTTAATGAAAGTGCTATGGAAAGCCAAATGATGTAAGGGGATAGGGCAAAAAATGTTGTGCGTGAGGAGACAATTTCTGGACCTTTCTTGCATAGAAATGCAATGAAAAGGAATAGAAGAAGGAGCTCAATAAGCGCAACCCCGGTCCAATTCAACGTAAAAAAGAGGGGGTTCCAAAGTACATTGAGTACCCAAGCAGTCGCCAGCCTTTTGATCCAAATAGGGCGGACCATCGGTGTCTCAGCTATTTTTATGAAAACTTGATGAAAGAACCCGCTGAAACCGATCATGACCACCGTCCACGCGGCGCCGAAAACCCAACCGGGTGGGGTCCAAGGAGCCTGAGGCAGGTTGGCGTACCAATCCGATTGCACGCCCGGTCCGGTGAACCAACCACCGATGGCTAGCCCCCCGAAGTTGATGGCGAGCAAAACAAGGAAGAGGAGCAACTTTTTCATGGTTCGAATTCGAAGGTGAGGGTGCCGCCTTGGGCCAGTTTCGTCGCCTCAATGCGCCAACCGCTTACGACCTCTCCATTCCAGCGAACCGAGCGAACGCGCGTCTTGGAGGTGGCGTTGCCGATGGTTTCGATGATGAGGTCGGCCCCGTTTTCCAGTGCGATTCGCGCGGCATGAACAGAAGGGCTTCCAATGTCGTACCATCCCGAACCCGGAGCGACGGGGTAGAAGCCCAGTGCCGAGAAAAGGTACCAAGCAGACATTTGGCCTGCGTCGTCATTGCCGCACAATCCGTTGATGTCAGGGCCGTACATGGTTTCGCAAATCATGCGCACACGAGCTTGCGTCTTTTCAGGTGCGCCGGCATAATTGTACAGGTAGGCGATGTGGTGACCGGGCTCGTTACCGTGCACGTAATTGCCGATGATGCCGTCCCGTGAGATGTCCTCGGTGTGGGCAAAAAATGCATCGTCCAATTCCATGGTGAATAGCGAATCCAAATGGGCGCTGAAAGCCGCCGGACCGCCATGCCATTGCACCAAAGAATCTTGCGCGTGGGGCACGTAGAGGCCGTAGTTCCAAGCGTTGCCTTCAATGAAACCTTGGCCGTGGGTTTCCATGGAATCGAACGCCTCCCGGAATTCGCCGGTGCTCAAGCGCGGCCGCATGAAACCGATGCTCGGATCCCAGACTTGGCGATACGATGTTGCGCGCTGGTCGAACTTTTGGGCTGTGGCGCTGTCGCCTACAGTTTCAGCCAATTGTGCAATGCACCAATCGTCGTAAGCGTATTCCAGCGTTTTGGACACCGCGGAATGACTCAAGTCGTCGGGGACGTATCCGTAGGTGAGGTATTCGGCCACCCCGTCGAAGTAGGGCACTTCGGCTGTGCGAACTGCCGCATCCAATCCGCGCTCGGCATTCCATCCGGTGATCCCGTGGGCCGCTGCATCTGCCAAAACAGATACCGCGTGATACCCGATCATGCACCAATTTTCATTGGCATAATGGCTCCAAATGGGCAGCATGCCATGTACACTCTCATCAGCATGTGCCAACATGCTGTTGATTAAATCAGCAGCAAGCGCAGGTTGAGTCAGGTTCACCCACGGATGCCAGGCCCGGTATGTATCCCATAAAGAGAAGATCGTGTGGTTCGTAAAGCCATCTGAGGAGTGAATGTTTTGGTCCAATCCCCGGTAACGGCCGTCTACATCTTCGTAGAGAATGGGGCTGAGCATGCTGTGGTACAGCGCTGTGTAAAATGTTGTTCGGTCCTCCGGCCGAAGCGGCTCGATTTCAATCAATCCGAGGGCCTCATTCCATGCGTCCTGTGCTTGGTTGGCGTACAATTCAAATCCAGACGTGGGGGTTTCTGTCTCGAGATTCAGCAACGCTCCTGCTGTCGACACACTCGACAAAGCCACACGTACTCCGAGGTTTTCTCCCGGCGCAAGTGCCCCAAAATCGAACCAAATGCGGAGGTCTTTTCCTGCCATCTCAGGAAAATCCGCCGATTCGTTAAACCGTCGGTAAAACCCATTGTAGGTCATGGGTTGGCCTCGTTCGTAACCATAGTGCTGAATCGATCGGTCAAATCGTAAAGCGAAATGCACCAAGCGCGTGCGCCCCCAACCGGTGGTTTGTCGGTACCCTACAACGGTGCTGTCATTTTCCACGCGCACGAACGTCCAAACATTTTTATCGGGATGGTGGTAAATGTTGTAGCTCAAATCCAACGCCAAGTGCGCATCTCCTCCGGACTCGAACGTGTAGCGGTGCACGCCCACACGCGGAGTGGCGGTCAAATCGGCCTGGATTCCATAGCGGTCAAGGTGCACGGCGTAGTGTCCCGCCGCAGCTGTTTCGCGGGCATGATCGAATCCGCTGCCGTACTTCGGGCCTCCGCGATCATCGAGGGTGAAGTCAGGCTTGCCGGTGGTGGGCATCACCAGGATGTCGCCCAAATCGCTGTGTCCCGTACCGCTGAATGCGGTGTGCGCAAATCCGATGATGGTAGAATCAGCGTATTGATAGCCCGCGCAGTAAGCATAGGTATCTGGATTGTATTGCCCGTTGGGTTGCAGAAACGGTTCGAAGTGGGTTTGCGGTGTGAGTTGCACCATGCCATGCGGAACGGTTGCACCGGGATAGGTATGGCCCATGCGCGTGGTCCCGATCATCGGATTGACCCATTGGGTAAAGTTCACCTTGCTTTTTGCGGGCATCTCCGGCGCCCGGTTGGATGTGCAACCAATGGCAGTCAACAGCCCTAAAACAATGAAATAAATCGGAGTCCGAGTCATGATCATGAAGCCAAATCTAAGTGATTTGATTGCAGTAGATTTGAAACCAAACAAGCAATTATGGAGGCTAAGTTTTTTGCAGGAGTTTCGTTGTCATTGATGGCGCTCACCGTAGGTTGTTCCGGCGAAGACCTAAGGAGTTTTCCGAGGTCCGCGCGATTCGCAACGTTGGACTCCATGATGGATGCAGCGGTGTTGGCGGATGAGGTTCCTGGTGGAGTTGTTTACATCGTTCAGGACGGCGAGATTTTGCATTACGATGCCTTCGGTTGGTCAGATCCTTTGGATTCGATTCCCATGAGTGAAGAGGCGATTTTCCGAATTTGTTCTCAGACAAAGGCAATTACTTCAACTGCAGCTATGATATTGTGGGAGAGGGGATTGCTGGATTTGGATAAGCCTGTTTTTAATTACATCCCTGCTTTCGAAGGAATGGCTGTTTTGGAGACGGTACATCCGGATTCCTCTCATTCCACGGTGCCCGCTCGCGAGGTCATGACGGTTCGGCATTTGATGACGCATCAGTCCGGCATTCCGTACGGCGAAATCGGAGATCCGCGGTTCAAGACTTTGTACGAAAAGCACGGTGTCGTGGACTTGTTCACAACCGATTCGATAACGGCAGCGATGAATTGTGAACGGTTGGCCGCCACAGCGTTGCTGCACGAGCCCGGTGCCCAATGGAATTACAGTTTGGGGTTGGACGTTTTGGTCCGTGTAATTGAAGTGGCATCCGGAGAACCGTTTGACATTTTTCTCAGGCGAGAGGTGCTTGAGCCTTTGGGAATGAAGGACACCTACTTTCACCTTCCGGATTCTCTCGCTGGGCGATTGGTGCAGGTGTGGGAGCCTGACGTTGACCAGCGTTGGAAACCGCATATGCATTCCCGCTATTCAACGGACTATCCCGTTGCGGGTGCCCAGACATATTTGAGCGGAGGAGCCGGCTTGTGCAGTACACCTGCAGACTACGCACGTTTTCTTCAGATGTACTTGAATCGAGGGGTTTTAGACGGCCGCCGGATCTTGCAAGAATCCACTGTGGATTCTGTGATGACGAACCAAGAACTGAACCCGCGCGATGCCAACTGGTACCAGGGCCTCGCTTTTGGTGTAGAGAAACCCAACTCGAATGGGCCGCTGCCGCCCGGCGCGTTTTTCTGGGGCGGTTATTTCAACACGACATACGCTGCGGATCCCCAATCCCAAACCATCGGCATCCTCATGAAGCAGACGTACGGTGCAAACGACCCGACTTCGGCTCAATTTCTGAGCGAAGTATTCGGTCAACTGCGGTGAGGTTGAAGTTGGCGACCGCTATTGGAATACCCGTATGCAATCAATAACCATTTCTTGCGGAAATTGAGTCGTGGCGTCCGGATAACCCGGCCAATTGCCTCCCACAGCGATGTTCAGGATGAAAAAGAAAGGCGCGTTGAACGGGTAGGGCTGTCCGTTCATTTGGGTGTTGTCGATCGAGAAGAACGTTTGATCGTCCATGAGCCACGTGATTTGGTCCTGTTCCCAAACCACAGAAAACAGGTGGAACGCATCGCCAAATGTTTGGCCAGCCGGCAGTGAGATGCTGGATCCGTTGTATTGATGCACATTCCAACTGCTGCCCCAATGCGCGGTTCCATGAGTGGTGGCGGGTTGGTGCCCGACCAATTCCATGATGTCGATTTCTCCACACGCCGGCCAACCCACGCTCCCGATATTGGCCCCCAGCATCCAAATGGCGGGCCAAATGCCCTGTCCTTGAGGCAGTTTCGCTCGTACATCGATTCGGCCGAATTGGAACTCCTGCAAGCCTTCCGATTTCATCCGGGCCGACGTGTAACCGCTGCCTTCCTGCCGAGCCGTGATGGTGAGGAAACCGTCAGCAACGGAACTGTTCTCCGGTGAGTCCGTGTAATTCTGCCATTCGTTGTTTCCCCAGCCGCTCGCCCCCAAATCGTACGTCCAGTTGCTGGTGTTGATGGCCGTTCCATCGAATTCATCCGACCAAACCAAAGTCATCCCGTCGTAGGCGTCGGCTGCCGGATAGCCTTCTCCCGTCTCATCATTTCCTTCTGGCACCCGGGTAAATACGTAGGTAAAATACAGTCCTGCCGTGTTGCAGTCGGCGTCGTCTCCCTGGGTGTGGAGGACGAGGGTGGTGGCGTTGAGCGTTACCACATCGTACACCAATCCTGCGTCCGTGGTTCCGATGAACGGACAGCTGC
>JBMSHA010000096.1:0-7033 GCA_049416245.1 Flavobacteriales bacterium
AATGGTAATTCCTGTCTGTCCAACGTGCTCGTGATGAGGGCGCCAGCCAATGTCCGAAACCGGTCGCGAGCAAGCGGTTGTGGCTCCAAGAGCCTTGGCCAAATCCTCAACAATGCCCCAGTTTTCCGGACCTTTCAAACCGCGTCCCGCACTCACAACCAATTCCGCTTCCGGGAGTGGCACCTGACCGTCCGCACTCGCCGCTTCGAAACCTGTGACCGATTCTTTGGCGACACCCAAGTCAGCAGAAAACGATTCCACCTCGGCTCCACCTCCGTCGCTGGCTATGCCGAATGCATTTGGCGTGACGGTGTAAACGGCGATGGTTCCGTTCACCGCCACGTCGGCCATTGCTTTGCCGGAGAATACGTTTTTACGCACCGAGCCGTTGGCCGGAAGTTCGGTCACCCCTGCCACCAATCCAGCATTCAAACGAACGGCAATTCGAGGCGCGACTGCCCGTCCTAACGCATCGTGGCTGGCAACAATGATGGTCGCACCGGTCGATTCTGCTGCTGCAGCTCCGAGTTTAGCCCACTGACCGCTGTCCGTAACGCCCTCCGCGTTTTGCAAGATGCGCGAAATCCCGGTGGCTCCGAGTTCAGACGTGTTGCTCAATTCTCCAGCCACAATGGCAATGGCTTCAGTCCCATTCGCCTTGGCCACCGCCGCAGCATAACTCGCAGCTTCTAAACCTGATTTGGCCGCGGCTCCGTTTTTTGTTGATACAATTGCTAATACTGACATGGCTTAAATGGCTTTGGCTTCCTCGCGGAGCAATCGAATGAGTTCTTCAGCGTTTTCGGCATCGATCATTTTGCACGCACCCTTTTCCGGCGGCAATGCGAAGCGTTCAACGCGCGTGACCGCATCAGCTGTGGCAGTTTCGACGGTCAAAGGCTTGGTCCGAGCCGACATGATTCCGCGCATGTTGGGTATGCGTTGCTCGGCCATGCCTTTCGCAGCACTCAACACACAAGGCAATTGGACTTCGACAATTTCTTCGCCCCCGGCAACCTCGCGTTTCATGGTCGCAGTCGAACCGTTGACATCGAGGTGTGTGGCATTGGAAACAAAACCGCAATCAAGCAATTCTGCCACCATGGCAGGAACGACAGCTCCGTTGTGGTCGATGGTTTCTTTCCCGCACATGACCAAATCGTACCCAGCACCTTTGGCGTGATCGCTTATGAGTCGCGCGACTTGCATGGCGTCTGTGGGTTTGGCATCGATCCGAACGGCATCATCTGCTCCGATTGCTAAGGCTTTCCGAATGATTGGATCGCAACCGGCATCCCCAACGGTGATCGTCGTGACCGTCCCTCCGTTCTGTTCTTTCAATTCAATGGCACGAACAAGTGCGTACCATTCATCGTAAGGATTGACGATGTATTGTACCCCATTCGAGTCGAATTCCGTATCGCCATTCGTGAAGGCGATGCGGCTCGTTGTATCTGGGGCTTGGCTTATGCAAACGAGTAATTTCATGCCACGAAGTTACATCTTCCCCGGCCATTTTTTGTCCCGATAAGCTATGCATGCATAATTTTTTCACGGGGCGTGAAGCTGGCATCAAGGATTCTTGTCAGTGGGAGGTTTTGTTCCATTGTTTGTTAGTTTATCTTTGCCGACCAATTCTACAAGGTATACGCATGCGCGAAGTGCAATTCAGAGAAGCTGTGGCTGAAGCCATGAGCGAAGAGATGCGACGGGATAAGAACGTCTTCTTGATGGGCGAAGAGGTCGCGGAATACAATGGAGCCTACAAAGCTTCAAAAGGGATGTTGGACGAATTCGGCCCTGAACGCGTGATCGACACACCGATCGCTGAGTTGGGTTTCGCCAGCATTGCTGTCGGGGCTGCGATGAACGGACTGCGCCCCATCGTCGAATTTATGACTTGGAATTTCGCCATCCTGGCGGCTGACCAAATCATCAATCACGCCGCAAAGATGCTTCAAATGAGTGGTGGTCAATACCATGTACCCATTGTCTTCCGAGGTCCGAACGGAACCGCGGGACAACTCGCTGCAACCCACAGCCAATCCTTCGAATCGATGTACGCATCCATCCCAGGATTGAAAGTGGTGACCCCATTTACACCGTACGAAGCGAAAGGATTGCTCAAGTCCGCTATCCGCGATAACGACCCGGTCCTTATCATGGAAAGCGAAAAAATGTACGGGGACAAAGGACTCATTCCAGAAGGTGAATTTTTGGTCCCCATTGGAAAAGCCAATATTCGTCGAAAGGGAGACGCCTGCACGATTGTGTCATTTGGCAAGATTCTGAAAACTGTTCATGCCGCGGCGGACGAATTGGAGAAAGAAGGCATTGAAGTGGAAATCATCGATTTGGTCACCATCCGTCCGTTGGATTTGGACACCATCATCGAGAGCATCAAAAAGACCAATCGCTTGATTATCGTAGAAGAAAGCTTCCCTGTCGCCAGCATTTCAAGTGAAGTCGCATACCGCGTGCAGCGCAACGCATTTGACCATTTGGACGCCCCCATCGTGCGGTTGTGCCAATCCGACACGCCTTTTGCTTTTTCTCCTCCATTGATCGACGAAGCACTCCCTCAAGTCAAAGACATCATGGACGCTGTTAAAAGCGTAGCTTACGTGGCCTAAGTCACTCGAGCAGTCTTCAACCTGCACTACAATCGAATCAAATAACCCAATATTAACCGCGTCGAAATGCGGCGCAACACACAACGAACATGGATAAAATGATGTTGTACCTCGTACCTGGCTTGGCATTGCTCGGGCTGTTGGTGATGGCCATCCAAGCTGCTTGGGTGCGTAAACAAGATGCGGGCGATGCGCGCATGGCAGAAATTGCTCAGTACATCCACGAAGGAGCACTGGCTTTCCTAAAAGCGGAATACCGCATTCTCGCAATTTTTGTGGTCATTGCTGGAGCCCTACTCGGCTTTGTTTCCACCATTGTACCCACCACGCACTGGTCCATTGTCGTCGCTTTTGTAATCGGTGCTGTTTTTTCCGCTTTGGCTGGGAACATTGGTATGCGCATTGCAACCCAAGCGAACGTGCGCACCACGCAAGCCGCTCGGACTTCACTTGCACAAGGTTTGAAGGTGTCGTTCACTGGAGGCATGGTGATGGGGTTGGGTGTTGCAGGACTGGCGGTTTTCGGATTGAGCGTCCTCTTTATCCTGCTCATGGGCATGAACCTCGCTCCCGGCGCGTCGAATGTAGATGCGATGACCGTGGTACTCGAAGCGCTTGCAGGATTCTCATTGGGGGCTGAATCCATTGCACTCTTTGCCCGTGTGGGTGGAGGTATTTACACCAAAGCCGCCGATGTCGGTGCTGATTTGGTGGGTAAAGTTGAAGCGGGCATTCCAGAGGATGACCCACGAAACCCAGCCACCATCGCGGACAACGTAGGAGATAACGTAGGTGACGTTGCCGGCATGGGAGCAGATTTATTTGGCTCATACGTCGCAACTGTCCTTGCAGCCATGGTGCTCGGAAACGCCGTCATTCGGGGCACGAGCCCTGAAGGACTTGACGATGCGTTCGGTGGCATGTCGACCATTTTGTTGCCATTGGTCATTGCAGCCCTCGGCATTGTGTTCTCAATTTTGGGAGGCATGGTCATCCGGGTAAAAGACGGAGCGAAAGAGGACGACGTTCAGGCTGCGTTGAATCGCGGAAACTGGGGTTCAATCTTGCTCACTGCAGTAGCATCGTTTTTCTTGATCCGTTGGATGCTGCCCGCAACGATGCAGATGAGCGAAATTGGCGGAGCTGATGCTATTGAATTTACACCGATGCAAGTTTTCTATGCGGTCATCGTAGGTTTGATCGTAGGGGGTGTGATTAGCTACATGACCGAGCATTTCACTGGACTCGGCAAGAAGCCCGTTTTGGACATTGTACAAAAATCTTCCACCGGGGCAGCGACCAACATCATTGCCGGTTTGGCGACTGGCATGATCTCAACCTTTGGTCCGATTTTGCTTTTCGCTTCAGCCATTTTCATCGCTTATTCCTTTGCCGGTTTCTATGGGGTTGCCATTGCTGCCTCAGCCATGATGGCAACCACAGCGATGCAGTTGGCCATCGATGCTTTCGGCCCCATTGCGGATAACGCAGGCGGCATTGCAGAAATGAGTGAGTTGCCAGAAGAAGTGCGTGAGCGCACGGATATCCTTGATTCTGTTGGCAACACGACAGCTGCCATTGGAAAAGGATTTGCAATCGCATCTGCTGCGCTTACAGCGCTCGCTTTATTCGCGGCATACGTTGAATTCACGGGCATTGACGGAATCAACATCTTCAAGGCAAACGTATTGGCCGCATTGTTCATTGGCGGTATGGTGCCTGTGGTGTTCTCTGCGTTGGCCATGAACAGCGTGGGCAAGGCAGCCATGGAAATGGTAAAAGAAGTTCGTCGCCAATTCAAAGAGATTCCAGGCATTATGGAGGGAACGGGAACGCCCGAGTACGGAAAATGCGTTGACATTTCCACCCAAGCGGCCTTGCGTGAAATGATGCTTCCTGGGGCGATGACCATCATCTTCCCGCTGGTCATCGGCTTGTTGCCGTTATTGTTCGGCATGCCGCATGCTTGGGCAGCGGAAACCCTCGGTGGCTACATGGCCGGCGTGACCGTTTCAGGTGTCCTTTGGGCCATCTTCCAAAACAACGCCGGCGGCGCATGGGATAACGCCAAGAAGTCATTCGAAGCGGGCGTTGAAATCGATGGCAAGATGACCTTCAAGGGTTCAGACGCTCACAAAGCGGCAGTGACCGGTGACACGGTGGGTGATCCATTCAAAGACACCAGCGGCCCGTCCATGAACATCTTGATTAAATTGACTTGTCTTGTTGGCCTCGTCATTGCCCCCATTTTGGGAGGACATGGATCGAATGACCACAGCGATGCTCAATTGAACGAGCCGGTCAACACGACCGCTCAACAAATCGAAACAAGCGTCTCAGATTACGCAGCTAACGCGCAGTAATCATGAAACTCCCCAATGATTGGGTATGAAAAAGGGTCCTTCGGGACCCTTTTTTATTATTCTATTTTGAGCTGCCGCTTCACATTCGAAAGGACGAATTCGTCAGAACGATTTCTTCACACAAAAAGGCCGTGCAGTTCGGCGTCTACTCCTTCGATCACGATCCCCAGGTCCTCCTTATTCTCGTGGAATCGGTTGTGATCCACGTCAATAATCAGCAGCTTTCCAGCCGTGTAGGTACTGATCCAAGCTTCATAGCGCTCATTGAGCCGATTCAAGTAGTCCAATCGAATGGCCTCCTCGTAATCTCTCCCACGCTTCTGAATGTTCTCCACCAACTTCGGAACCGAAGCGCGCAGATAAATCATCAAATCAGGTGGCGAAATGAATTTTTGCATGAGTTCAAAAAGGTCCAAGTAGTTTTGGTAATCCCGTGAACTCATAAGTCCCATCGCATGGAGATTGGGCGCGAAAATGTGGGCGTCCTCGTAAATGGTCCGATCTTGAATCACCTTCTTTCCACTCTCTTGAAGTTCGGCCAATTGTGCGAAGCGTGAACGCAGAAAAAACACTTGCAAATTGAAAGACCAACGCTGCATGTCTTTGTAGAAATCGTTCAAATACGGATTATCATCTACCTGCTCAAAATGAGGAGCGTAGCGGTAGTGTTTGGCGAGTAAAGTGGTCAACGTGGTTTTACCCGACCCGATGTTTCCGGCGATGGCAATGTGCATAATTCTGGCTTCGTTCAACGTGCAAAATAGCTCGAATTCAATCGGAATCGAAACCGGGTTTTCAACAGGTATCCCACATGCAATGAACCCGACTATGTTGATGCAAACCAGCGAATCTGAAGCGTTCAACCGGAGCGACTATGGAAATAAAATCACACAAGCTCGGATGCTCGTGTCGCGAAGTCCGCTTTCAATTCCTCAAGTACCGTGCGCCTATTGGATAATCGCGGCACCTTATGTTGCCCACCCCATTTACCCTTGGAACGCAACCAGCGTTCGAAAGTTCCGGTTGGAACCGCGGTCCCCAATGGGTGGCGCAGCGCAAGGTTAGCCGTTCGCTTCGCGTCGTAATCTGAATTTTGGCGGCGCAAAGAGGCATCCAAGCATTCCAAAAACAAATCCATTCCTCCTTGAGGAGGCTTCACAAATTCCACGAACCACTCATGCGCACCGGTTTCATTCAAATTCATGAAAACCGGAGCGGCCGTGTAGTCTCGTACCATAGCGCCAGTGAGCGCGCACGCTTCAGCTATGGCCTTATCTGCTTGTTTCACCATGACCTCTTCCCCAAAAGCATTCAAGTAAGAGGTAGTTCTTCCAACCACCTGCATGCGAAAGGGGTGCAGTTCCGTGATGCGCACGACGTCGCCCAAAGCGTAACGCCATAGACCCGCATTCGTTGAAATCACAAGGGCATAGGATTGGTCAACCTCGAGCTCCCTCAATTCCAATGCCACTGGATTTTCCTGATCCCATTCACCCATCGGAATGAACTCAAAGTAAATTCCGTAATCAAGCATCATCAACAAATCATCCGCTCCCAACCGATCCTGCAATCCAAAAAAACCTTCCGACGCGTTATAGGTCTCCATGAAATCGAAAGGATGCTTGGTCCTTCCAATCAACGCTTCAAATTCAGCCCGATACGGCGTGAAACTCACTCCGCCGTGCATAAAGAGCTGCAGATTCGGCCATACTTCACCAAGATTTGAAGCCCCCGTCTTTTCCATCACACGTTTTGCAATGACCAACATCCAACTCGGCACCCCAGCCAAAATACGCACGTCTTCATGCATCGTAGACTCCGCCATGGCGTCCACCTTTTCCTCCCAATTTTCCATGAGCGCAATTTCACGGCTCGGCGTTCTCCTCGCTTCCACCCAAAAGGGAAGATTGCGCACGATAATGGCGCTCAAGTCACCTGTGTAACTGCCATTCTGCCCAGGATTTAGCGCAGACGAACCGCCCAAAATCAAATGTTTTCCGTCGTAGAGTTCCGCTGCCGGCCGCTGATCGCAAAACA
>JBMSHA010000097.1:0-6983 GCA_049416245.1 Flavobacteriales bacterium
CAAAACCATCCTCTTTGCCATTCCGCTTCCCATCCCATCGCTCATCTTGTACCATCAAGTCACCGTTGGCATCCGGCACTTCATATCGGCCCACGTACGCCCCCTCCAAAACAAATAGCCAATCGGGTGTTTGTGCCATGACACCGTTTAACATGCCAGTCGCCAAGCCAGCCAGTAGCCACATCAAAGGAGAAATCCTGTTCATTGAAAACGGTTTGTTGATTTAGAACCGTAAATTACTGCCATGAAATTGAAATTCGCATTCGCATGGTTGCTTTTGGGCCATGCCTTCGCCTCTTTTGCTCAACCAACTTGGCAAATTGGAAACACCACCCTGACGGAATATGACTTGCTCACGGGCGTACAAATTCCTTGGGAAATCTTATGGGGGCCAGACGACCACCTCTGGATGACCTCTCGCAAAGGAGAGGTACTGCGCATCGATCCAGCAACCGGGAGTTACACGACTGTCCTTCAAAAAAACGTCATGAATGGCGGCAATGGGGAGCCTGGAATGTTGGGCATGGCGATGCATCCAGATTGGGCAAACACCCCCAAGGTGTTCGTCGTTTATTGTGCTGGGACGTCTTGGAATGGAGAAGAATACCTGAGTGTTTTCGATTGGGACGGTGAAGCTTTGGTCAATGAGCAAATCCTCTTAACACTCGATGCCGGTGGCATCCACAACGGCAGTCGGTTGTTGGTCCTTCCGGATAACACCTTGCTCATGACTGCTGGAGATGTAGGAGCATCGGGGTTGGCCCAATCCTTGAGCTCTTTGCAGGGTAAAACACTTCGCTTGAACCTTGACGGCAGCATTCCGGCTGACAATCCATTCACAGATTCTTATGTCTACACATTGGGTAATCGCAACAGTCAGGGACTCGCTTTGGGCCCAAACGGCATCATATACAGCTCGGAACATGGACAGAATTCCAACGATGAGTTCAACATCATTGAAGCGGGTGGAAATTACGGATGGCCTCAGGTAGAAGGCTTTTGCAACACCGCAGCTGAGCAGTCCTTTTGCGAAGAAAACGACGTAGTTGAACCTTTGGAAGCTTGGTCACCTTGTATAGCAGTGAATGGGATTGAGTACTACAACCACGAGGCCATTCCCGAGTGGCAGCATTCCGTGTTGATGTCCGTGCTAGGCGGTCTGGGTGGTCAATACGAACGATTGAGCGTGTTGCACCTCTCCGAAGACGGATTGAGCGTTGAAAGTGAGGATCAGTATTTCTCCAGCTTCAATCAGCGCATTCGCGATGTAGCAGTCAACCCCTACACCGGCTCCGTGTATGTCGCTTTCAATGGCACATCATATCCCGGTTCTGGTCCCAACATTGTAAAAGAATTTCGCAACGAGACCTTTGCAAATCACGTCCAAAACGGTCCCTCTTTGCTGAAGCCCATGGCATTTCCCAACCCAGCAAGCGACCAAATTCGGTTTCAATGGTCTATGAATACTGCGGAGTCTAACTACCAAGTGCACAATTTCCATGGACAACTCGTGAAGGAGGGCCTTGCGATTGGCAATGAACTGGTTTTGGATTGTGAAAACTGGGATGCCGGGGCGTATTTCATCATCCTCACCAACAATCAGCAGAGCGTCACAGCAACGTTCCAAATTCAACATTGAACTTGACCCGTTTGCTTTTTTGGCTTGCCCTCACTGCAGTGGGAGCGCGCGGAATTGCCCAAGAACCATCTCTTGATACTACGCGCATCACCGGGGCTGAAGTGCTGACCGTCCGTATTCCTGTGCCCATCGAACGCGCGGCACCGAGTGTTTCAACCTTGTCAGGAACGGACTTGCAAAACGGATACTCGCCTGACCTGCAAGATGCGCTGAACACATTGCCGGGGGTGCAAATGGATACGCGCGGATTGGGGGGATCGCGCCGTCTTCAAATCCGAAGTAGCGGATTGCGTTCACCATTTGGTGTGCGCAACATTCAAATGGTGATGGATGGATTCATCCTGACCAATGCATCAGGCAATGCCCCATTGGAACTTTGGAATCCGCAATGGATGCATCGCCTCGAAGTATTAAGAGGGCCCATCGGTGCCGTTTTCGGCAACGGGTATGGTGGAGCATTGGTGGCCCAATCCTTGCCTCGATTTGACGACCTAGCCACAACTTTCCAGGGCTATGGCCGTTTCGCTCTAGCTCAAGAATCTGGGTTTTCTTACACCTCCGTAAACGAGCGGTCGGCACTGGTAACGCGAGGCTTTTGGTCAGAAAACTCCGGATACCGCGACCAAGAAGCCAACAGCAAGCGCCAGGCCGAAATTCACTATCTCCTCCGAAATTCACCCCATACCACCCATCACTTCTGGACCGGATGGATGCAAGCCCATTGGGAATTGCCAGGATCGTTGAATGCCGAAGATTTTTTGCTTGATCCGAGACGAGCACCCGGAGCCGATTACAATGCGCATGTTTTCCGAGATCGAAAGTGGGCAGCTTGGAGCGTGGTCCAAGAAAAAGAAGCACGCACCGGTTTTTGGCTTTACAATCAATGGAGCCACAAAGACAATCCATATGGCACTACTCCCTTTTACAACGGTGACAAGGCAGAGGGTGAAACCTTCGTGTCGGCTCGCTTTTCGCGCGTTCAATCCTGGGCAATGCGCGACCTGGGCAAGTTCACCTGGGACCAATCCGCCATGGCTCGCCTCGAGCGCTTTAGGCTGACAGAACGCGACTTGTACGGCGGTTCTGACCTTCCTCGTTACGAAGTGAGCAGCAACACGAGCAACTTTTGGATTGCCCAATCCGCTCGATTCGAATTCAACGAACGATGGCGTTTCGACGTGCAAATGGGCTTGGAGCATTTTGGACGCGAATCGGATGGGACGCGTCGCGTGATGAATGGCCTCGCAGCCAGTCTCGCGCCTTACTACGAATCGTACTCAAACTGGGAGTTTACGCCGTTTGCGCAATTGAGCTATGATGCCGGGACGCAGAGCACCGTTTTCGTTCAGTTTGGCACCGGAACAAATCACCCCACTTCGTTCGAATTGGTTGAACCGCTGACCTACACACCGGCAAATTTAACAGCGGAATTTGCCCAGTCATGGGAGTCTGGGGTTCGTTGGCATGGTGAAAGGAAAGCAACAAAGGGACAGGCCACATTCTTGATTTACCACCAAAACGTTCTTAACGCCATTGCACTGGTGCCGGGCCCCACCGATGGCTTATTCCTAGCCAACACCGATGGATTGATCATGAATGGCATTGAATTCAGCGGTCGTGTGATGCATGCATTGGGTGCAAAAGCCCGCATTGATGTCAGAATTTGGGGAAACCTCAATCACCACACCTTTCGCCCATTTGCGCAGATTGTACCGGGAACTCCGTTGCACACGGCAGGCAGTTCAGGATCGATTGATTGCAAATCCGTCTCCTTCGGTTGGCAACATGAGTGGTATGACCGTGTCAAACTGCATGACTACAAAGACGATTGGTCCGCCGCGCATCATCGGTTAAATGCATTCGTGCGACTAACCCATCATGACCAACGATGGCAGATTGGAGTTCGGAACTTGCTGGACGCCGCTTATTCAAGTTGGCTGCAATCCAATGCCTTTGGTGGTAAATATTTCAACCCTGCACCTCCCCGTCAGTTTTGGTTATCCTGGACATGGATCTTGCCGAGCTAAGTTGACCCGTTCAGTCGAATCAATCGATCACGATGACTTCAGTCCTTCGGTTGAGAGCCCTTCCTTGTTCCGTAGAATTATCTGCAATGGGTACTGTTTCACCCCGTCCTTCTGTTTCGATTCGATTGGGATCAATCCCCAACCCAACCAAGTAATCAGCTACCGATTGAGCGCGTTGCTCACTCAATTGTTGATTGCGTTCCAAACTCCCTTCGTTGTCCGTGTGACCGATAATCCGAATCCGGATATCGGTATCCAACAGGGTGCTCGCCAATTGCGATAAATCTGGCTGAAAGGCATCGTCCAACTCAAACGACGATCGCGCAAAACGCACATCCTGAAGAACGAAAATCGTTCCAACCTCAAGTTTTGTCAATTCAATGCGAACGACTCCATCGGGATGTGAATTTGAATCCAACGTCCTGGAATAAAACGCGTAATCGGGATGCTTTACCTGCAGCGTAACCGTCTCATCCGAAGGATACGACAATGTAAATTGACCATCTGTGGCGTCACTTAGCTGCTGGCCAATTTGTTTTCCATTGATGTCGATGACGACAACCGTGGCCTGGACCGGCGTGCCGTCAAGTGCCTGCACCACCTCTCCCCTCCACAAATTCACTTTTTCGGCCACGGCAAATTCAGGCAATGAAAATTTCCATAAGTCCAAATTTCCTGGTTCGTCCCGATCTGTAGCAAAAAGCGCCGTGCGTCCATCCGGAAATACTTGCAAGCTGTTTTCATCGGCGGAAGTGTTGATGGGATATCCGAGATTAACAGCCGGCGACCACGTTCCATCATCTTGCATGCGCGACACATACAAATCCATGCCTCCCATGCCAGCATGACCGTTGGAAGCGAAATAAAGGGTCTTCCCGTCCGGATGCAATACGGGGTTTTCTTCACGGCCTGGAGAGTTGATTTCTGGTGGCAATCGATGCGGCCTTCCCCAAGTCACCCCATTCCATTCCGAACGATAAATGTCTTGAATAACCTTGCCTGTCTCGGTCTGGTATGCGCGCACATAATAGAGCCAATGCCCGTCCGCACTCAAACTGGGTTGACTTTCCCAGGCACGAGAATTCAGTTCCTCAATGTTTGAAGCAGGATGGTAACGGCCATCACGAACAGACCAAGTTGATTTAAATAAATCGCAAGATCCTTCGCCAAAACGCCCCACGTACTGCCCATCAATGCCCGCGCATGCTGTAAAAACCAATTGGCGACCATCACCTCGGACCGTGGGAGCCCCTTCATTTCCAGGAGTATTGACCTCGTTGAGCCCGCGGACCACGCGCCAATTTCCATACGCATCCTCTGTAGCCTCGAAAAAATCCTCTTGTCCTGTGAGCCCTGCATCGCCTCCAATTTGACGAGTAAAAATAATACGATCGCCGGTCGCAAACAAGGCCGGATAATACTCTGGCATCGTTGTATTCACATCACCCTCCAATGACGCCATCGTGAGCTGCAGGGGATTGGAGACGGCATCATGCGCAAACCGTACCGACGCAACCAGCAAAGAATCTTTGCATTGCACACCCCACAAGTCTTCCCCGGCTTCGAGCAGCTCGAATGCTTGGTCATATTGACCGTTCTGGTATGCGAATCGGATCTGCTTCGTATGCCATTTCTTTCGCAAACTGGGTTGGAATTCGAATGCTTGTCCGAGCGAATGGCTTGCACATTCCCACAAGCCTCTCTCCTCGCATAACTGACTTTTGAGCATCCAAGCTGCACTGTATTCTGTATCCAGACGCAAAGCCTCATCGACACGTTCCAGTGCCGAACTTATATCGCGCGACATATACAGGTCGATGGCCTCATTCAATCGTTTTTCCGCCTTTTTGGAAGGTTTATGTTGGGCCCAAGTGGTAAAAGATATGCACGTCAAAGCCAGATATAAACCGTTTCTTAATCCGATGCCTTTTGGCTTGTACATCCTACCTTTAAACATGCTTCCAAGTTACTTTGAGTGGAACTCAATCAAACATTGTGCCTTTGGATAACGTTCACATTGGGTTGTTATCAGATACCCACGGCCACTGGGACGAGCGAATGAGTCACCATTTGAGTGACTGCGATGAAATATGGCATGCGGGTGACATTGGAAACCTGGACATCCTTGATGCCATGCAACAGCTTGTCCACAAACCCGTTAGAGCTGTATTTGGCAACATCGACAATGCGCTCATTCGCAGCGAGACAAAAGAAATCTTGCAATGGGAAATCCAGGGAATTCATTTCATGATGCTCCACATTGGAGGAAGGCCGGGGCGTTATGCAAAAGGCGTGAGGCAATTGCTAAACGTTCATCAACCGGATGTATTCATCTGCGGTCACAGCCACTTGCTTCGAATTGAGCGCGACCAAAGCTTTGGTGGGCTGTACTGCAATCCAGGGGCAGCAGGCTTACATGGATTTCATCGAATGCGCACCTTGATAAAGTTTCGTGTCGTACGTGGCGAATTGGTTGACATGCGCGTGGTTGAATTGGGCGATCGAAGAAAAAAATGAATTTACTGCGTTTTATTGCGTATCATTGTGGTGTTCGACGCGAGGAACGCACCTACAAATTGGAGTGAGGTGCACGAACATTCCCCCTTTTCATTTCGGAAGCCTGAGTGCGAATTAGCACAAAAGGAGATAATCCAATTTGAATCGAACACTGCAAGAAGAATAAATACTTAGTAAAAGTCTGGATGTACGACATCATTGAACTGAATGCGAAGAAAGTTCCTGAGCTGAAGGAAATCGCAAAAAAATTGGGCGTAGCTCGCGCTGAAAAATTATTGAAGCAAGACCTCGTTTACAGCATTTTGGATGAGCAGGCGTTACAACCTGTGTCAGGTTCTGCCCCGAAGGGAAAATCAAGAACAAAGGATTCGGCGAAATCCGCCACGCCCGGCGACACGAATAGAAAGCGCCCCGAAAGCAATCGTTCAAAGGGCAAAAAGGAATCAGGAAAAGCGGAAGAGCCGAAAGCTCAAGTTGACGAAATCCCTGCCGATGAAAAGAAGGGACGCAAACCTGGCGATGCCATTCGAGAACGCCGAGCTCGAAATCAGGCAGCGACTGAAAACAAAGTAATTGCGGAGCAATCTGATTCTTCAACTAAAACGTCTGAAGAAAAAGGCAGAGGCCGAAATGAGCGCAACAATGAACGCGGAAACGACCGGCGCAATGAACGCAATAACGACCGTGGAAACGACCGCAACAACGACCGTGGAAACGATCGCAACAACGACCGAGGAAACGACCGCAACAACGACCGAGGAAACGACCGAGGAAACGACCGAGGAAACGATCGCAACCAC
>JBMSHA010000098.1:0-6897 GCA_049416245.1 Flavobacteriales bacterium
TGCCTGAGGACTTGACGGATGATGAAGTCCGAGAGCTGGTGTCCAGCCGTACGAAGATTCGGGCGCATGTATTCAATTGGGTTGACGCTGTCAACATTGGGGTTCAACCCCCTGCGAGGGGTCATAAAAAAGCCTGAAAGTCAATGACTTTCAGGCTTTTTTCTTTGATTTTCAGCGAATCGCTTACTTCGAGTTCAAGTTGAAACCGACCGAAATCGTCAAGCGGTAGCCGGTCTCGCGCATGCGAACGACTTCGAAGTAATCATTCACATCAACAACGCCATCCAGGCCGGATTGCTTTGGCCCCATCTTGTCTGGAACGAACGCGATGTTGATCGGCATGTTCAGGTCGCCTTTGGTGTAGTTGAACCCTGCGGCGAACACAAACGACAAGCCCGTGGGCGATAGGTTGGGACCTGTTGCAAACTCAAAACCGCTTTCTCCTCGAACGCCAACTAAACTGGACAAAGAAGGCAGAACCAGTCCTTTTTCCATGCCAGCGACCAACACCACCCACTCGACGAGGCCTACAACAGGGCCTCCCGTATCGGCAAAGCGCGTTTCGAATTGCCAGCCGTACTGGGTAGTCCACGTAAATGGTAAACTTCCAAATTCAACGTTTTGCAGGCTGTCCATTTCGTGCACACGGTTCAAAAATTGCGAGGTGCTGCCATCCCCGACGAAGGTGATGCCAAAACGAGGGCCAGAAAGGGTAGCGACTTCATTGGTTGAGGTTTGTGCTGTGGCATTAACGGAAAACGCCGCACAAAACAGTACGATGCCCACAATCGATTGGATCTTCTTCATTTCAATGGTTTTTGGCAATATAGACCTTAAGAGCGGTGGCCCAACACCTGGAAGTCTGTTCTCGATGATTCATGTGTATATTCCTGAAGCTAAATCAACCCAAATCCCAACGACCATGGAATCCGAAAAAAAGCTACGAGAAGGTCTCTACGAACCAGTGGCCGTGGATTTCGCAGAAAATGACGCCATTTTTTCCTTCGACGATATGGAAGAGATCTTGGATAGTGTTGTAAAACACCTTGATGATCTCATTCCGAATTACTTTTATTGAAGAAACGGTTTTTTTATTCGATCATCATCTTAACCCTTCAGAAAGGAAAAGTATTTTCGTTCAAGGACAAGGACTGAAAAAGTTGTTCAATAGAAGCAACAAGTCTTCGACGGTGACTGCATCATCACCATTAAAATCTCCCAAGCAAGAAGCTGCCGGCACGCACATAGCCATTGTGCCGTCCCAAACGGTTCCCTCGCCGCAAACCATGGAATTCCAGGCGCATTCAAAATCACACGAACCATCGTCCTGGACTGCAGCTGCGTTATAATTGCATGCCATGGCATAGGTGCAACCCGATGCCGCGGGATCGAGGGCTACAAGGACTTCCATGCCCTCAGATTCATGGATGAGGAGGTGGTGATTGGTTTCAACGTCGTAATACGTGGTGGAACCGCCAGACAACCAGTCCACTTGGATGGAATCGACGGATTGATAGGTGCCCAATCCAAAGTGCTCCCACCGGCTGTTTTGACCGAGGTAATTCTCACCCGCAAACGTCACTCGGTATTGAAGCGATTCATCCATGTAGACCGTAATTTCACATCCTGTGCCGTCGCGGTTTGTGGTTTCACCTTCGAGCCAAATTTTAAGCCAGTGATTCCCATTTGGAGTGCCTTTTAGCACGTGGGCGATGTCCCCGACCGAATGGGATACAATGTCCGGATAGCCGTCGTAATTGTAATCTCCGACAGCGGTCGAAAACGATAACACGCTCGTTTCTTCCAATTCGTTGTCCTCATCGAGGAAACTCCCTTCTGAATTGTAGTGCAGGTGATCTGGTTCATCGGGGAACATGTCCAAAACGCTCGGATAATACGTGAATACATCAAACCCGGTCGTGACGTGCAGATCTTCCCAACCGTCGCAATCGACATCCAACCAATTCCCGGCCCAACTGACCCCGTCATTTTGGAGAGCCTCTTGCGGAACCTCACCCGTCAAAGAGTCCAAGGTGCTGAAATAGCCATCGTAATTGATCATCAACCAATTGCTGTCTATTGGGAAGGCAGTTAGGAATACATCCAGGTCTGCATCTCGGTCAAAATCTGCCATGCTTGTGGTCATGCAATTGATGGCGATATCGAGACCGCGTTCTTCAGCTTGGTCTTCGAAAACGCCAATGTTTTCATCCGATTGCACGAAGTAATAATTGGGGTGAATCGGCCGGTCGCGTACCACATAAATGTCCAATAAACCATCGCCATTCAAATCCGCCCATTGGCTCTGAAACGATTGAAGGTTGGGGACGGTGAAGTCTTCGGAATCGGAAGTGATGTCTTCGAACATGCCTCCCCCCAGGTTCCGGTACAGTTCATTCAGAGGTTCTTCATCCACATCGCTCGAATAATGACAAACGAACAAGTCATTCAATCCATCCAAATCAAAATCACCGAAGCATGCACCGTAGCTCTTTTTATCGTTTTGTTGAATGCCACAAAATGCACTAATATCTTGAAAATTTCCTTGACCATTGCTCAAATACATCTTATTCGGGGCATTGCGATAGGTCACGAAAAGGTCTTGATCTCCGTCGTTGTCAATGTCGCACCACAAGACCATTTTTGCCTCTTCGGGATAAAACGTAAGCGGCAAATCAATCGCCTCAAATCCCGACTCATCTCCTGTGCCCACAAAGAATTTGAGTTCACCGTCGTGACTGGCAAAGCTCAAATCATCGATGTAGTCTCCATTGAAATCCGCAAAGCTCAATCCTTCGCCCAAGTATCCGCCATAATGCTCGGTGGGTAAAGACAAGATCTCACTGACGTCTACAAATTGACCACATGCGATTGAGCTCCACCACAAGGTGCATGAAGCGCATACTCCGCATTTGAATGCCGTCTTCCATGCCGCTGGTCGTTTCATGCAATTCCACAGGTTCAGTTTGATGAAATTTAGACGTGAGGAGTGGGAGTGGGTTGCCTATCTGCGTGCTTGATGCGATTGGAATTATCAATTCCGATGCTAAATTGAGCGCATGATCAACTTTCGTGAAAAGTGGTGGACTCACGGCACGTTGGGATGTCTGCTCATTGGATCCGGAATGTCCATCACATTGGACGCAGCTTCTCGGAAAATGACTGAGGATTCTTGGGAGATTTGGTTTGCAGAAGGCACCGCCGGTTATATCGTTCTCATTTCAGGGTTGGCTTTTTTCGGTAGTGCTGTGCGTTATTTGGTCTTGATGAATCTGAAAGAAGAATAAGCGTTTGGTCCTGAGTGCGTTAGTGCGCAAAAAAAAATTTTCAAGGTCGAGAATCAATTGATATTCGGGCGATTTACATTCGCCCCAATATCATGATGCATCCGCATACGAAGGTCCAATTCATCGGGGATGAGGTGGGCCATGGGGTGGTCGCTACGGCGTTTATCCCGAAAGGAACGGTGACGTGGGTTCAAGACCCCTTGGATCGCGTTTTCACCCCGGCAGAAGTGGCCGCATTGCCCGCCGCTTCCCAAGATCAACTCGAGTATTTCGCATTCAAAAACAGCCAAGGAAACATGGTGCTGTGCTGGGATCACGCGCGCTATGTGAATCACAGTTTTCGAAGCAATTGCTTCAGCACCGTGTTCGACTTCGAAATCGCCGTCCGCGACATCCACCCGGGAGAACAGCTCACCGACGATTACGGTTACCTGAATCTACCGGCGCCCTGGAAACCCATGGACGAGGGGACGCGTCGAAAGTGGGTGCGACCGGATGATAGTGTACGTTATGCCAAAAGTTGGGATGCGCAGATTCAGTCGGCGGTCAAGCGATTGTTCCGGGTGGATCAGCCGCTTCAGCAATGGCTCGATCCAAGTGTGATGGAGCAGGCGCAATTCTCTGGATTCGCCTCGCGCAGCATTCGCGAATTGTATTGCGCGAGTTAATCCCGAGACGCTTGTGCCAAGGCAGCGTCGAGGAAGAATCGCCCGACCGGCTCGACCAAGGGTTGGTCTGACGGTGATCGCTCCGGGTGCCATTGGACCCCGATGTAGCAAGGATAATTAACTGTGTCGCGGTGTCGCACCCCTTCGATCAGTCCGTCCGGTGCGATGGCCCATGCTTCCAGCGCAGTGGCAATTTCTGCGATGCCTTGGTGGTGATGGGAAATCACCATAGACGATAAGGTATCCGCTGCGACCAAGCCCAAGAAGTCCAAGGGACCAATTGCATAAACCGGGTGTAAGGTGTCACGTGAGTTGCCTTCGTCTCCAGCGCGGTGCGCATCCGTGCCCAACGCGTCAGGAAGGTGTGGGTGCAATGATCCGCCGAGGTGAATGTTCATGAATTGGAGGCCGCGACAGACCCCTAGCAATGGAATACGTTTTCCATCGACAGCATCGAGCAATGCACTTTCCAAAGCATCCCGCGCGACATCGATGCTTCCGCATTGAACGGTGTCTTGGGCTTGGCCGTAGCGTTCGGGATGAATGTCCGCTCCACCGGTGAGCAAGATGCCGTGTGCTAGCGGAAGGACGGAATCCAGTTGATGAGGTAATAAAGTAGAAGCATCCACCCAGTTGATTTTCACACCATCAGCAACACTGTCCAGGTAGGTTTCGTAGGTGCGGCTGTCGAACAAACGGGATGCAACGATGGTCAATTCCCTGGATTGGGGCTTGGGGATTCCGACGTCGCAGCTTCCGAAAAAAAATCCCGCAGCCAGGCTCAGCAGCAGCCACCGCAAAAACATTTGATTTTTGACCATGATGGGTGCAAATTAGGCGAAACAAGCTGACCGCGTCCAACGTATACGACATCGATGAAAGATCTACCCGCATTTGACGCATTGGTTCTCGAAGGTGGCAGTTTGCGTTGTGCTTTTACTGCGGGAGTCTTGGATGCGTTTGCCGCAATCGATTACAAGCCTTTTCATTCCTACTATGCCGTTTCGGCGGGATCCATGGCCATGATTTCATTCTTGTCCGGTCAACGGAAGCACTTCATTGAATTGTCGGAACGGTTGGTGGAAGATGGAAAGTTCATCAGTTTTCGATCGGCATTCTCCGATGAGGGCTTGATGAATTTGTCGCATTTGGCCCGTGTGGTCAAAGAATCGTCGCCCATTGATTGGGAAACGGCCAATGCATTCATCAAGGATAAGCAAGTGCATGTGGTCACAACCGATTTTGAAACCGGGGAAGCCCATTATCTGCAGCCCCAAAAGGAAAATTGGATCAAATCGGTTTTGGCTTCGGCTACGTTGCCGTTTGTCACCCGAGGCAAAGTCATGGTGCGAAACCGATGGATGTTTGATGGGGGATACGCGGATGCCATTCCACTCGATGAAGCCATAGCAAGGGGATGTCAGAATATTTTGGTGATTCGAACGCGCCCGGCAGGGGTGAAGGTGGAGCAGGACACGTTGGATTTTATTGCTTCGTATTTGCATCGGGATAACAAGGCGGTGGCTCGGCTTTTCGATACGTGGCACATCCGGTACAATCAGGTGGTCGACAAGTTGGCCTCAAGAGGCACGGGATCTCACAAGTGGGAGGAATTGGCTCCCAAGCATGAGCTGCGCTCTGATGGCTACCGAATTACGAAAATGGATCTGCGTGCAGATTACCGTCACGGCTTGGAGGTGGCGTTGGATTGGATGGCAGGTCAACGCGCAATTATTTGACAAAATCACTCTATTCAGAAATTATATAAAATAGATTAATCGAGTTTTATTACTGTTTGGGGTGTAAATGTTGTATTTTAGTGGCAAATCGCTGAATTATCGCCATGCGCCAAGCTGCCAAAACCCTAACAGCGCGCGCAGGATTCTTGGGACTCGTTGCCCTTTTCGCCTGCTCGCCCTTGACTTCATTTTACGCTTCAAATGCTGCGGAAGAAGCCATTTCCCCTGTTGTGGTCATCAATGACCAATACAAATTCACCCAGATCAGTTACACCCCGTTTGTCATTGATGGATTTTCCGGATTTGATTACACAGGCTACAAAGTCTACCAAGTATTTGTGCACACGGTCAACTCGACGGACTACGTTAAACGCGTTTTCGGAAATGCCCAACATCCCGCGGCCATTACGGCTCCAGGTGGTATATACAACAACAATTTCTGTGTAGGTGCCACTTCAGGTGGTGTGCCTCCTGCAGGATTCTTTTATGGAGGTTATAATGCACACCAAGCGGATTCGTGGGTGGGCATTGGTCTGACAGCATTTCCAAATGATTTCATTGGTGAAGAGGATGTGACGCTTGATACCTTGGGTGGCAACCCATGGGATGAGAGTTTTGTGCTCGAGTCGATGTCGAGCGGCAACTACGGTCCGGTAGACATTTTCATGGACGATGCGGGTGCGGATCAGGGGTGGAGACTTTCAAGTGAGAATGCCTTGAACGGTTTTGCAGGCGACGATTACAAGACCGTCGTCATGCAACTCACGACAGACAGCCTGTTCACGTGGACGTTGAGCGCGGAGATTTGGATTGAGGGTGACTCAACGAATGCGGTCATCGTTTCCCAATCGTACAATGGCGTTTCGATGGAGGCGGCTGTGATTGAAGGCTGTACAGATTCCAATGCCTGCAACTTCTATGATTTGGCCAATACGGACAATGGAACCTGCCAATTTCCTGCGACATATTATGATTGCGATGACGTCTGCTTAAACGACGCCGACAACGACGGTGTTTGTGACGAGTTGGAAATCCTGGGGTGCACGTCAATCCTGGCATGCAACTACAATGTCGCCGCGACGGACGATGATGCCTCTTGTGTATTCCCTGAAGGATGTGAAACGTGCTCCGGAGCTACCGACGGATCGGGCCAAGTCGTTGACAACGACGCCGATGATGATGGAGTTTGCGACGCGGATGAAG
>JBMSHA010000099.1:0-6872 GCA_049416245.1 Flavobacteriales bacterium
TGGTAATCCAATGCCGCCTTCTTACTCGACGGGTTCATCGCGTGCAGGCTTTTGGTTTAATTCCAGTGGTAAAATGCGCAGATTATTGCACCAAGAATTGAGTGGCTACGCGCGCTCCCGATTCTGTCGTCAAAGTCAAGATGTACGTGCCCGGAGCGTAATCATCCGCATTCAAGTAGACTTGACCGTGTTGTGAGCGTAAGATGGCCTCTTCAACCACCTGACCCGCAACATTGTGGATGGTCATCCACGCTTGTGACGCGCCATTCAAGTGGTATGGAAATGAAGAAATACCCGAAACCGGCTGTGGAAAGACCGGAGACGTTTCGATGGCAGATTCAGCCACACTCAAGGCACAATTTTCCGCATCCAGGCAGAACAAAACTTGTTGACAAACACCGCCTTCGATGTTGCCCACCGGATGAAAGCAATAGTTAAACGCGGAGACACCCGCCACTCCCGCCGGGTAGTAGTCGGCGATGAACGTGGTGTCCGTTTCGTTCGGTAACAGCTCGACCAAAAAACTCTCCGTCGGAAAGGAGCTTGTCGTGCCGAAATCATAGCACAAAGGCCCCCAACAAAAACGGTCGTAGGCACCTGGCGCACCCGGGCTGTAAGGCAAATTGTACGGACTGACCAACTGAACAATCGATCGCGTGACCATCAAGCTCAGCGTATCATCGGTCAAATTCGTCACGTCCCAGTGCAATGCAATTTCCGCATTTTCTGGGTCATCCAAGGACCCTTCAAAAACTTCGATGGGATCAACCAACGTGGGTTGTGCCAGCAGTGTTCCAAATGCCATCGCTTGCATCAACAGGATGACGAAAAAAGGCTTGTTTTTTGCAATCATGGCGACGAAGATACCGCGATTGGCTTGGAATTTGTTCTTCCCGAATCACAAGCTTTCATCTGTTTCCTTTTAATTTGTCGACCTGAAACCTAATCTGCAGTCTTTCCTCATGAAATTGACCCCGTTTTTGACATTGCTCGCCCTCATCTTTTGGGTGCATTCAACCCCGTGTACAGCCCAATCTTTGCCAGCTGTTCAATTGAAAAACCTCGCCGGCGAAACCATTTCTACAGGAGATTTGGCTGCTGAAGGTCAGCCCACGTTGATTTGTTTTTGGGCAACCTGGTGCAGCCCGTGCAAACGCGAATTGAACAATTACGCAGAATTGTATGACGATTGGAAGGACGAAACCGGAGTCAACATTGTTGCCGTGAGCATCGATGACCAGCGCAGCATCCGGCGCGTGGCACCTTACGTCAACAGTGTACTTTGGGAGTACGATATTCTGCTCGACCCGAATAAGGACTTTGCACGTGCCATGCAGGTGGTCAACGTGCCGCATACGTTTTTGGTCAATGGCGAGGGAGAGATTGTATGGCAACACAACAATTACGCGGACGGCGACGAGGAGGAAGTATATGAGCAATTGCTGAATCTAGTCGAATGAACCGCGTTCAATTCCTAGCCCTTCTCGGGCTCGTTTCGGCATACTCAGCTTCGGCCCAATTGACGGAATCGAATGAAGGCACCGTAACGGGCAACGTCCAGATGCTTTGGCAATCGTACAGCGAGGATGCGGCAATTGGCGCGATTGTTCCACCTGAAAAAACCGGATTCAATGCCTACGGAAATTTAATCTACACCCAAGGTGGGTTCAGCGCAGGCATGCGTTATGAATCTTACCTGAGCGCGGTGCTGGGATTTCCCGGGAGGTTCAAGGGGAGCGGCATCGGCTACCGTTATGCGCGATACGCCGATCCCACTGGAAAAGTTGACTTTACCGTCGGTAATTTCTACGAACAATTTGGAAGCGGCATCGTTTTGCGTTCCTACGAAGAGCGTGCGCTTGGGATTGACAATGCACTAGACGGCATTCGGCTCATTTTGCGACCTGTGAATGGATTGGAAGTCAAGGCCTTGTACGGCAAGCAGCGGCTTGATTTTGACAGCCGATTGATCAACGGGCCCGGAACGGTAAGGGCGGTAGACGGAGCGCTGGATGTAAACGCCTTTCTCGAATCCAAAGGTGGCCTCAATTGGAAAACCAAAATCACCCTCGGCGCGAATTTCGTGAGCAAATTCCAATCCGGTGGAACCATCACAAAAGACACCCTCATCCTGACCTTGCCTGAAAATATCGGAGCGTGGTCGTATCGGCTGGACGCGCTGCGTGGAGGTTGGTCGGCAGGTATTGAATACGCAGGGAAAATCAACGACCCGAACGCCGACAATGGCTACACCTACCGCGATGGACAGGCAATTCTGCTCAACTTCGGTTACACCCAACGCGGTTTGGGTGTGAGCCTTTTAGCCAAGACAGTCGATAACATGAGCTTCCGATCAGACCGTGACGTACTGCTATTCGACCTTCCTATCAATTACATCCCCGCCATCACACAGCAGCACACGTACAACCTTGCAGCCACACTGTACCCCTATGCAACCGTCATCTCCGGCGAATCCAGTGCCAGTGCGGAAATTTTCTATACCATTCCGAAAGGAACAAAGCTTGGCGGAAAGTACGGGACAAAACTGAGCGCCAATTTCTCTGCGGCCAACGACCTCGACACCACGAAACTCACTGGGGTGGATGGCCTCGTCTATGGATACGAACGCAATTCCTGGGGATTTGGTCCGACCAAATTCGTTCGGGATTTCAACGTTCAGATCAGCCGTAAGGAATCCAAAAATTTCAAGTGGAAATATACTTTCTACAACTTGGAGTTCAACACCCTGGCGACGCCGGTGACCACCACCTTTAAAGGGATTGTGTACGCGGACATCCACGTACTCGAAACGCAGGTTAAAACCCGGAAGCGTGAAAGCTTGCGAACCGAGTTTCAAGCACTTTTCACGGAACAAGACAAAGGCGATTGGGGAACCGTCCTTGCCGAGTATACATGGAGCCCGCATTGGTTTGCGAGCATCTTGGACCAATACAACTTCGGCAACCCGGATCCTGAGGCCCGCGTCCACTATCTCTACGGAGCAGTGGGCCGAATCGACGGCCCTCACCGGTTATCAATCGGTTATGGCAAACGGCGAGAAGGGATCTTTTGCATTGGCGGCGTTTGTCGCGCTGTTCCTGCATCCAATGGCTTTGAAATCAATTTTTCTTCGAGTTTCTGAGCATTTCAAATCGTTTATGCTATTTTTGAGAATTCGGTAAGAAATTAATCCAACCAAATCGTTAAAACATGAAGCACATTTACGCTTTGATCGCTGCTCTGATGGTCGGAACAGCATCCTTTGCACAGTTGCCAGACGGCAGCATTGCACCAGACTTCACTGCCACTGACATCAACGGCGTGGAGCACAACCTCTATGACTTGCTTGACGAAGGCAAGAAAGTGATCGTTGATTTCTCTGCAACTTGGTGTGGCCCTTGCTGGAGCTACCACACAAGCGGAGTTTTCGAAGAATTGTACGAACTCTACGGTCCTGACGGAACAGACGAATTGCGCATCTTCTACATTGAATCTGACGATTCAACAACTGACGCTGACTTGAACGGCACAGGAACTGCCACCCAAGGAGACTGGGTTACTGGAACAAACTACCCAATCATCGATAACGGCGGAAGCATTTTTGATGATTACGCAGGGGCTTACTACCCAACCATCTACACCATCTGCCCGAACCGCATCTTGACGGAATCCGGCCAAATCGGAGTGGAGGAGCACCACGCAGTTTTCTCTGCAAATGATTGTGCTGCTGCGTCATTGCCAAATGACCCTGCGTTGTTGGACTACACAGGAGGTACCACGGCTTGCCCAGGCGAACCTGTGAACATGTCAGTTGACATGATGAACTTGGGTGTAACCAACTTGCAGTACGCTACCATCGACGTGATGGTGGGCGGAAGCTCTGTGTTGTCATACGACTGGAGCGGTGATTTGGAAACTTACGGCATCACCAACGTTGATCTCGGAACTGCAACCTTCGACGCCGACACCGATTTCACCATCGAAATCACTTCATCTGACGACAACGACGCAAACAACATGTCTGAAGGTGCCGTTGCACTCGCTACGGATGCAACTTCTTTGGTTCATGTCGAAATCATGGTCGACAACTGGCCACAGGAAATCGGATGGAGCATTACCGATGATATGGGTTCTGTAATCGAATCAGTTGCCGTCGGTTCTGTAGCAGGTTCTGCCGGTGACATTGTTGAGTGGTGGGTCAGTGTTCCTTCAACAGGATGCTACACATTCACCATTGTTGACGATTACGGAGACGGAATCAGCGGTTCTCAGTGGGGATCCATTGACGGCTACTGCACGGTGAAGTCATACAATGACGACATTGTTTACATCTCTACCATTTATGATTACGATGGATCTTACAACTACGAGGCTGAATCTGCAGGTATGAGCGTATCAAGCGTAAACGTGGGAGTAGCGGAGCAAACGTTGAGCGATGTAACACGTGTATTCCCTAACCCATTTGCTGAGCAAACCAATTTGCAATTCAGCACGACCGAAGCTGGTGAAGCTTCTATCGTGGTTTACAACTTGGTTGGTGAGCAAATCATCAACGACAACTTGGGTACATTGCCTGCTGGCGAGCACAACCACATCATGAACTTCAACGGCGTAACCGCCGGTGTTTACTTGGTAACGTTGAATGCTGGTGGACAAACGACCACCATGCGCGTGACGTTGAAGTAATTCGAACTTTTTAGATTGAGCGAAATCCGCACTGCCCTTCGGGGTGGTGCGGATTTTTCGTTTAAAAAGATGCATATTCACGTTCTAAATCCATTTCGATGAAACACCTCTTCGCTCTTGCGCTGTTCGCCCTTCCATTGCTCGGTTCGAGTCAACTCCCAAACGGCAGTGTTGCCCCGGATTTTAGCATCACAGACATCGACGGGGTTGAGCACCATTTGTACAGCTACCTCGATTCTGGGTATGCGGTCATTATCGATTTCTCTGCGACCTGGTGCGGACCGTGCTGGAACTACCACACGAGCGGTGTATTCGAGGATATTTATGAAGCTCACGGGCCCGATGGAACGAACGAAGTGCGCATCTTGTTCATCGAAAGTGACGACTCCACGACAGACGCAGACCTCCATGGCACCGGCACGAGCACCTGGGGCGATTGGACGGCTGGGGTCGATTATCCGATTGCAGATAATGGCGGGAATATTTTCGACTTGTACAACAATGCCTACTACCCCACTATTTACACCGTCTGCCCGAACCGTATTCTGCAACAAACCGGCCAAGCGACCGCCGCAGCACACATTGGTTATTTCCAATCCGGCGACTGCGCACCCGCATCAACACCGAATGACGTGAGCTTGTTGGAATACCTGGGACCCAACCGCACCTGCCCGGAAACACCCACTCCTCTTTCTATCAAAGTGATGAATCAAGGCACAGAACCCTTGACCGCTTTCACCATCACCGCGTCGACCTTATTTGGTGTGGAGTTGTTGAGCTACGATTGGACGGGAAACCTCGATACGTATGAAATGGAGGTGGTCGATTTAGGCGAAGCGATTTTTCCCTCCACCTCTTTATTTGTGATTGAGGTGACCTCGGAAGACGATTACGAGGGGAACAACAGCCTTTCCCAAACCATGAACCTCTCAAGTGAAACGGCAACTTCTTTGGTCCGTGTCCGCTTTACGACCGACAACATGCCGGGAGATAACCGCTGGTCCATTACCGATGACTCCGGGGCTGAAGTCGCGGGCATCGAATTCGGAGACATGACCGAAAACCAAACCGAATACGTTTGGTGGGTTAATCTGGACAATCTGGGGTGCTACACTTTTGATGTGTACGACCTGATCGGCAATGGCGGTCCCATCGCCTGCGACATCAGTTCTTTCAATGCCGATGGCGTCAACATCAACACCATTTTCACGGTGAACAATAACGGCAATTGGACCAACCTGACCAAAGGGTTCCTCGTCAACGAAATCAACACAGAAATTGGAGAAACGCAGGCTACGGAAGTCTCCCTGTATCCCAATCCGAGTGCCGGTCAACTTCTTCTGAGTGGATGGGGAAATTCCGGTTTGCAAACGGTGCAAATTTTCGATGCAGCAGGCAAATTGGTCCACCAGACCCAAAGAAATGCCGCACGTGGTGTTTGGGCTTTGGACATTCAAGATTTCCAACCAGGATTTTACCTCATGCACATCAGCTCCGGTGATCACCAACAAACCCTGCCATTCATTCGGTCATAATGTTCAAAGGATATCAACCGCTGTCTGCGCTCGTAATCGCAGCATCATTCATGGGGGGATGCGACCAAATCGACGACCCTGTCATTCCCGTAACCACCAATTATCTGGAAGCGGTGTACGGCCCTGCCCCCACCTTTGATGCGCTCCCTGAATCCGAAGCGATTAAGCGGGTTTTGGTGGAAGATTTCACAGCCCACCAATGCGGCAATTGTCCGGCCGCGGCCATTATCGCGGAGAACATCGCGGCCAATTACGCGGATCGTGTGAGCGTGATGGCCATCCATGCCGGCAACTTGGCAAACACCGATGACGATCATTTCGATACGGACTGGACCACCGAAGAAGGCGACGTGTTTTGGGACCAATTGGACTTTCAAGCCAATCCCGTGGGCCGCATCAACCGCATCAACGGTGTGGGCTCATTTTGGGCTCCCGCGCAGTGGGAAGAAAAGACCGCAGAAGAATTGGCCATCGCACCTGTGTTGGGACTGCAGCATGATTATGAGTGGGTTCCAGCCAACGGCCACCTGAACCTCCACTTGCACGGCACGTTCTACGAAGATGTGGCAGGACCTGTTCAAGTCGCTTGGTTGGTTCTGGAGTCTGGCATCGTCGATTACCAATTGGACTATGCGTCCGATCCGGAAGTGG
>JBMSHA010000100.1:0-6844 GCA_049416245.1 Flavobacteriales bacterium
CTCGCGCGTTGGCACCGGCGAAGCTGGAGTTGTCCCGTCATCGGATTGACCGGAAGCAACGGCAAAACCACAACCAAAGAATTGATAAAATGTGTGTTGGAGGAGCGGTTTGATCACGTGCATGCGACGATTGGAAACTTCAACAATGAAATAGGGGTCCCGCTCACCTTGCTTTCAACAAGTCGTTCACCTGACATCGCCATCATCGAAATGGGAGCAAATGCTCAAGGTGAAATTGGGTTGCTTGCACAAATCGCCGAGCCCGACTTCGGCATCATTACGAACATCGGCCGTGCGCATCTTGAAGGATTTGGCGGCGAGTCGGGCGTGTTGAAAGGCAAGGGAGAACTCTTCGATTTTCTCAGAAACTGCGTTCCAACCCACACCGTCTTTGTCCATAACGGCCACCCCAAATTAATGTCCATATCCGCCGGAATGAACCGCATCGAATATGGTTCTGAAGAGCATCCGCCTTGCGTCACCAAAGCGCTGAACGAGCAGGCATTTACCTGGAAGGATGCAGCTGGACAACTGCAAGCCACCTTGAGAGTGCACATCAGCGGTTTCCATAACCGAGAAAACATTTTGGCAGCCATCACCATCGGTCAACACTTCGGTGTGTCTGCTGATGCCTGTGCATTGGCTATTTCCCAGTACACACCGACCAATAACCGGTCTCAATGGCATCGCTCATCATCGAATCAAGTTCTGCTCGATGCCTACAACGCCAACCCATCCAGCATGCTCGCGGCCTTGGAAGCCTTCATCCGTGAAGCCGAAGAAAAAGTGCCCGAAACAGCACCGGTATGCATTTTGGGGGATATGGCGGAATTAGGAGAATACAGCCAACAAGCCCACACAGAAATCATCGAAAAAGCCTCGACCACGGGCGCAGAAGTGTACACCGTTGGCCCACTATTCCAGGCAGCGGCGTACGAGACGCATTCCCCCATCACTGCGTTTCGGGATACGGTCGCTGCAGCCGAATTCTTGGAACAACATCCCGTACGAGGACGTGCAGTTCTCCTTAAAGGTTCTCGATCCATCGCACTCGAGGCCCTCTTGAAAGTCTTGTAAATGAAGTTGTCTTTAGCAATCGCAGGGCGCGTTATCTTTGTCGACCATGGATTTTATCAGTGAATTGCGCTGGCGCGGGATGTTGCACGACATGACGCCGGGATTGGAGGAGTTGCTCAAAAAAGGCAACGTGACAGGATATGTGGGATTCGATCCGACTGCTGATTCTCTGCACATTGGCAATTTGGTTCCTGTTATGATGTTGGTGCACTGGCAGCGATGCGGGCACCGCCCGATTGCATTGGTGGGCGGAGCGACAGGGATGGTAGGCGATCCAAGCGGTAAGACTGCGGAACGTCAGCTATTGGACGTGGAACAAATCGAGCACAATTTGGCTTGTCAACGCGCCCAGCTCGAGCAGTTTTTGGCTTTCGAAGGAGACCAAGCCGCACGTGTAGTCAACAACGCCGATTGGTTCAAGGAATTCAAGTTTCTGGACTTCATTCGCGATGTGGGAAAGCACATCACGGTCAATTACATGACCTCGAAAGACAGCGTCAAAAAGCGATTAGAATCCGGGATGAGCTTCACGGAATTCAGCTACCAACTCGTGCAAGGCTACGATTTCTACCACTTGTGGAAACACGATTCGTGCAGTGTCCAATTTGGCGGGTCGGATCAGTGGGGCAACATCACCACAGGAACTGAGTTGATTCGTCGCATCGGCGGTGGGCATGCTTATGCGGTAACCGCTCCCCTCATCACCAAAGCTGACGGCAGCAAATTCGGTAAGTCGGAAGGTGGAAACGTGTGGATTGATAAAGCCAAAACATCCGCTTACAAATTTTACCAGTACTGGATCAACGCGGCGGATGAAGACGTGAGCAAGTACATTCGCATCTTCACCTTGAAAACGCGTGAGGAAATTGAAGCCCTCGAAGCAGAGCACGCATCAGATCCGGGGCGCCGCATTTTGCAAAAGGCGTTGGCCGAGGACATCACCGTGCGAATTCACAGCCAAGCGGATTTGGATACGGCCATCGCTGCATCCAACCTGCTGTTTGGTAAATCTGACAAAGCCGCCATCGAAGCCTTGCCAGAAACCGAATTTTTGAGTGTTTTTGAAGGAGTCCCCCAAGCGGAACTGAGTAAATCTCAAGTTGATGCAGGCATTCCCATCATCGATTTCCTTTCAGAACACACCGGCATTCTTGGCTCCAAAGGCGAAGCGCGACGAGCGCTGAAGGAAAACAGCGTGTCCATCAATAAAATGAAGGTAGGCGAAGAGACCATCATCGGAGCTGAAGACCTCATCAGTGGAAAGCACATCCTCGTTCAACGCGGAAAAAAGAATTACTTCCTGGTGCACTGCTCGTAAGGAGAAGAAAGACAAGACGCCTTTCTTCTATTCAAAGGACATCAAATTGCACCCGCGAACCTCCGCGTGGTCAAACCGCCCGAGCACCTCAAAGGCACCGTCTGCATGACCCCGGCCAATATCTCCCGTGGCCAAAAAGGCACAGCTAGCCAGGTTGGCCAAATCCATTACGTGAATGCGCCCTTGGCGTCCGGCAGATACCCAACTGCCCGGATCATTCAAGGAGCCGAAGTAGACCCGCATCCAAGGTGGGGCTTGAAAAATTCCGTTCGCTTTGCTCCACGCCTGGGATAACAGTTCTGTCATACCATATTCACTACTGATCAGCCCGTTACTGCTCAAGGGTGCCAAAGCTGCGTGAACCTCCTCGCGAATTCGCTCCCTCCCATGGCCCTTCATCCCACCTGTTTCAACAATTCGAACCGTGAGGTTTGGCCATCGATTCGCGCGACTGCTGCTCCGATTTGACCATTCCAGCAACGCGTGAGTCACCCCGACAATCACCACCTCGGTCGGATGTGCGCTTTCGGCATTCAGGACATCAAGTCGGGCCTCGAGTTGGCTAAAATCTTTTTTGAAGAAATCGTTGGCCGGTTGGCTTTGCCCCGCGAGCAGCATGAAATCACGCACCATGTGCACCAGTGAAGCATCCGCTCGTTCGAGATAACCCGGCAACACACCGAAAAAAATCGCCTGATCAAAGGAACCAAAAAGCGCACGGTACCCCGTAGTTGTCACATGATGATACCATTGGGCATCGTCCACGAAATGCTGGGATGGACGCTGTCCCGTTGTTCCAGAACTGCGAAACACCAAGGGCATGACATACGATTCGCTGAACACCGAAATCCGGTGTGATTGAAAAAACTCAACCGGAAGAAAAGGGATGTCCTGAACGGACTTGACAAGCTCCGGCCGCGCTCCTCTCAACTCCACGTATCGACGGTACGTCGGATTGTGACTCGCTTGAAACCTGAAGACGCGCAAGGCGTACGCTTCCCAGTCACCGCCTTGCACCATCATTTCTTTCATGGTGTGGCGTAGCCCGTGCAGTTCTTTCAAGACGTGTTCGTCGTTTTGCATCTTTTCGCGGCGTACCGTTCTGGTTGCGAAGTTGCGTATTCCGTAGCTTTGAAACCAATGAAATCAAGGAATTCACACACATGAAACGGTTCACTCGAAGATTGCTGGGAGTTGGGGGGGCATGTGCGGCCCTGGTCGGTTGCCTGCCTGAGCCGAGTTTTCCGGACGAACCGGCCATCACCTTTCAGTCGTTTGAGTTGACTCCAGGCAATGGGCGTGAACTCGTGATTGGATTTTCGGACGGGGATGGCAATGTGGGGCTGGCCCAGGGCGATACGTTGCCCCCGTTTTGCGCCAGTTGTGCGTACCATCAAAACTTGAAATGTGAATACCAAGAATTGCGCAACGGGGAGTGGACCGAAATCACCTTGAATCCCGACGCCGGACAAATTCCGTTTTACTATCGGGTTCCGCCGGCTGCGCCCACCGGGCAAAATCAGGCCCAAAACGGAACGATTGCCATCGATATGAATTCATGGTACTTGACCAGCAATTACGATACCCTTCGGTTCCGAATTACGCTTTACGATCGGGACCTGAACGCATCGAATGAGGTGTATACCAACCCAGTGACCAAGCCATAAGCAAGGTTTGCAAACTTCATGAGCACAAAAAAAGGCGCCCCACATCGGGACGCCTTTCTTTATGCAATCAGTTCAAGATTATTCAGGGCAGTAATTGCCGAACTGTGACAAGAAGAAGAGCAAGTCAGGCGTACCCACTTGGCCGTCTCCATTGACATCCGCAGGACAATCGTTGGTGAAATCAAACACACATTGTCCATCGTCCATTGTAGCAGTCGCGTCGTAGTTCGTTGCATCCGCATAGGTGCATCCGTAACAATCGAACGTACAAGAACCGTCATCAAAGAAGGCCGCTGCGTTGTAGTCGCAAGCTGCAGCATCCGTGCAACCGAAAGCAGATGAGTTTGGAGCTCCAGGCGTTCCGTTGTCAACCCAGCTCGCTTGCCAGTTATCCGGATCATCGTTATTCAAATCTGTTTGGATCAACTCCAAGGTTGAGCACCCACCGTCAGGGCTTTGCACCAAGACGTTTCCGAGAACGGCTACGGTTTGCGCAGGCCATGGAGCCACATCACCATAATCTACCGCATCAATCAGATTGCCGAATCCATCTTCAATGCTGACCGCTTCTCCACTGTTCGAGAAGTTGCCCAGTTCCAATTGGAACACTTGAACGCCCAAACCTGCGTAGTTCGCCGTACCTGCATCAGAAACAGTCATGAGGATGAATTCCCCTGGCAGCATGGAAGTGCCTTCTGGGAAGACCAATCCGAGTTGTGGTGCTCCACTGGCTGAGTTGTAGAATTCAAATCCACCCATATCCACCGTGATATCACCAGCGTTGTAAATCTCAACAAACTCGTAGTCAAAATCGTCGCCTTGGGCACTGCATGGGTTGTAGTGAATCTCGTTGATGATCAAGTTTGGCAGGGTGTAGTAACAAACCTCGTTGGTCGGATTGGTCACGCCTTCCTGGTAGTTGTACGCTGCCGGATCATCGCATCCGCTGATGACACACGAGCCGTCATCAATGGTCGCACCTGGATCGTAGTTATCTGCTTCTGGATTCGTGCATCCAGGAGCATCAACGCATGATCCGTCGTCTTCTTGGGCATAAGGGTCATAATTGCTAAACGATGCCGTCGTGCAACCGAGGCGCACCACATCGGCTGCATCACGTGGCAACAATTTCCATGCGCCGTAGGCGTAGAAATTCGGTCCGACAACGCGGTAGCTTCGTCCTTGCTCGAGCAACGGTGCGTAGGTAGCGCCGCCGTCCGCAGACAAAGAATCGCTGATGGCATCGTAGCCGATGTCATCGATCACACCGATACCGGAACCATCGTTCAAGTGCCATTCGCCATATCCTGCGTCAGCATTCACGCATTCGCCGGTCATGCTGATCAATACGCACTCCCATTGCTCGTCGTTGATCGCTGAAGGTGAAAGCACTTCTTCCGCTGGCAACGCATTGCCTGATGACAACACCTCTGGTGTGGCTGCTTGAATTTGTCGCAGCCCATACACTTCAGTCACGTTACCCAAAATGCTGATCTCGTCACCGATGGCAACGCCAGAACCGATGACCCAGATTGCGGAATAAGGTCCCGTTCCATCCTGAATAACGTACGAAGGCTGACCTGCAAGAGAACCGTCATTCGGATACAAAGCCGTTACGATTCCGGACGTTTGCATTTGGCCACTCAGTCCACCCGACTGAATTTCTTGAATGGTGTAATTCGAGATGTAGACGCAAGAGCCGTCATCGGATGTGGCATTCTCGTCGTAGTTGACCGCAAACGGATCGGTACACCCATCCGTGGATGCAGCGCATGAACCACTGAATGTATGCATTCCCAAATCAGAAAAGTCATCGATGTCCAATACGGTCCATTCAGAATCCAACGCATTCGTTCCAGCAGACATCACCCAATCTCCCGCATTACCGGCAAACACAAACTCATTTCGCACGAGTGTGTGGTTTTGTGTCGCATTGGCAACACCCGCTACTTCCCATCCTGTGCCGGGATCCGGACCAATCAAACCGATCAAATCCACCAAAAGCGTGTCGCCGCCGGCCAACTCGAACAAACCATACGCATCATCTCCGTTTGAGAGGTATTGGTATGTGATGTCGGCAACGTCTAAAATGGTCTGTGTCGCGGCAGGGTGCGCTACGATGTACGTACCGCCCGGAGCGATTTCCGCATCAAAAGGAAAGTTGAACGTGAAGTAATCGAATTGATTGCTCACGTAAGGATCATCCGGGGTATCGCAACCGTTGCTGCAGTTGCCTAAAATGTATTGGCTCAAGAAAACGGTTGAAGCTGTTGGGTTGTAGAGCTCGAGGTACTTGTTGTTGCTGCTACCCTCAGAGTATTCAGAGAAGAAAACACCGCAAGTCTCGCCAGAGAATTCGCAAGAACCGTCATCGATACCGGCTCCTGAATTGTAGTTCGCAGCACTGCTGTTGGTGCATCCGTACAACAAGGCATCGGCCTCAGATCGTGGCTGAATTTTAAAGGCTCCGAAAGAATAATCCAATGGTCCTGTGACTTGCCAGGTGCTTCCGAGCGTCACATTGCCCGTACCAATCGCATCGTATCCGCGGTCATCGATCACACATTCGCCTGAAGCATCGTTTAATCCCCACTCACCAAACCCAAGGCTTTCCGTGCTTACGTCACCCGTCACCTGAACCAAGACGCCTTCCCATTGCTCTTCCGAGGCCGCAGTTGCTGTGGTCAAAAGCTCAGGAGTCGGCAAATCCGCGCCTTGCGCTGTGATTACAACTGAAACGCCCGTCAATTGTGTGAGTCCAAAGTATTCAGAGACGGTTCCG
>JBMSHA010000101.1:0-6800 GCA_049416245.1 Flavobacteriales bacterium
CGCTCAGGACGGCGTGTACTTCTACAGCGTGGTCGTTTACAGCTTGAGCAATCCGGCTGAAAGGAAAGAAATCACAGGGTCGGTGCTGTTGACCCGTTGATGATGAGTTTAAGACCGACCCGGTCGCTCACGAAAAAAGCCCCGTCACTCGACGGGGCTTTTTATTTCACATTTGCTATTGAATGGGAGGCTTGAAAACCTTAGCGATTCCAACTCAATAGTTCATCCATCGTCCCCGTTGCGACGCTATGGTACTGGGGACGTGCCGATTCGTAAATGCGGTTTGCCATGTCCGCTTGATCGCTTTCGAGCATGGCCCGGTACAACGGGGTTAAGAATTTCCGGCGACCGATGTTTACGAGGAACGACTCGAGTCGAGGATATGCAACGCCGTAACGACTCCGCACGCTTTGTTCTAACCATGCGAACAAGACTTCATTGTTCCCTGTGCTTGTAATAGACCAAGTTGCATCCAATTCAGCCATGCGCTCGGCAGTCGTGTTGTCCGCCAAGTTGGAAAGGAATCGGTAGCGTTCCTGGTACACCCAATCGTTCCAGGGCAAATCCTCCGTTTTCAAATTTCCGGCCTCCCAATTCGCTAAGGCGGCATCCACATTTTCAATCCGGGCAGAACCTACTTGAGGGCAATTCGCCGGCAACCCAGCACCGAAAATCCAAGCGTCCAAGTTCACGGCGCTGAGTAATTCTGGCGTGTTGAGGAGATTGGTCTTGAGGTAGGCGATGAATTGTTCGGTATCCATCACCGAGAAGGCATGGGTCTCAAAGTAGGTCTTGAGAAAGCTATCAAACGCTTCCCGTCCAACCGTTTCCTCCATCAAGCGCAAGAAGAAGTAGCCTTTGTCATAGGCAATGGCGGTCATGCCGTCATCCGGGTCGCGGTTTTGTAAGTGCAATTTGAGGTGGGTGTCGTCGGGGTTGGTGTCCATGATTTGGTCGACTTCATCGACCAAGCCTTGGTAGCTCAACGTCGCAAGCATTTCTGAAATCTCTCGTCCATAGACGGATTCCATGATGCGCTGCTCGAAATACACCGTGAACCCTTCGTTGAGCCAAAAATCATCCCAAGTGGCGTTTGTGACCAGGTTTCCGCTCCAGCTGTGCGCCAATTCGTGGGCAACCAGTGAAACGAGGCTTCGGTCGCCGGCGATGATGGTCGGCGTCGCGAAGGTCAACCGCGGATTTTCCATCCCTCCAAACGGAAATGCAGCGGGCAACACGAGCAAATCGTACCGCTCCCAAGCGTACTTCCCATAGAGGCTTTCTGCAGCGACCAGCAAATCTTCCATCTCGGCAAATTCATAGGCAGCGGCTTCTATGAGTTCGGGCACAGCATAAACGCCCGTGTGTTCTCCCACCGAACGGAACTCGACATTTCCAACGGCCAAGGCCAATAGGTATGACGGAATCGGTTGATCCATGACGAAGTCGTAGTGGCCATCGGCCGATTGCTCCGTGGGATTGGTTGCACTCATCATGGCCATGGTACCCACGGGAACGTCCACGTGCGCTTCATAAGTAAAGCGAATGCCGGGGGAATCTTGGCAAGGCACCCATGTGCGTGCGAGGATGGCTTGGCTTTGGGTAAATAGGAATGGGTTTTCACCTTCCACCCACAGCAGGGCGCCGGCTTCAGGTGAGCTTTCGTAAGCAATGCTTACGGATTTGCTGGATGCGTTGACGGGGATGCTCAATGGTTGACCGATGTACGGTTGGGCCGGCCCCAATTCCCACTCCACGGTTTCGCCATCGACACGCACCTCCTTGATATTCAAGTTCACGCAGTCGAAGAGGATGCGCTCTGCCTCGGCGCTGGTTTGGATGTCATAAGCTGCGGTGGCGGAAATGATCCGCGTATCAAAATTGACCGAAGCCGTCCAATTCAGGTGCGTGATGACCGCTTCTTCTGGGCGGCTGTAGCTGTGAAAATCCGTAGCTCGTTTCATTTCGAGAATGGCGTTTGATTTGGCGGAGGCTGACGAATCCTCAGAATTCGTTGCGCAACCGGAGTGAAGGAAGGAGAGAAGCACGAATGCAGTGCCCCACGTGAATAGGTTTTTCATGGGTTATTCAGAATCAGTTGAAGGGGTTTGGGAAGAGCTGGAACGTGATTTCATGGCGGCAGCGACCAATCGCTGAATGAGGACCAAAGCCAATCCACCAAATGCTGTTTTGATGAGCAATCCTGGCAAAAGCCGTTGGACAGAATCCCACAACGACTCTTCGACCGGTATGATGGCGTGGTACCAAAAAAGCCCAAGGCCCAAGATGATGAATTGCCCTGCGAATAAAACCAGCGCCCCGACTAGTACCGATTTGCTCGATTGAAACTGTTCCATGGCGTATCCGCTCAGCACCGCGGCCAACGGAAAGGCCATCAAAAACCCGCCAGAGCTGCCAGCGAATCGTTCCCAGCCTGAAGTCCCAAATGCAAAAACCGGTGCGCCCAAACCGCCGATGAGCAAGTAGGCCAACACCGCAGACACACCGATCTGCCATCCCAACAACACGGGGATGAACACCACCAACAGGGATTGCAAGGTGATGGGAATTCCCGCTTCCGTTGTGACCGGAGTCAAAGGCGAGAGGATGACAAGCGCCAACAATGCTGCAAGGAAGGCGGCTGCGCGTACCCAAAAAGGTTGGTTCTCAAAAAGATGTGTGATCATCTCAATTGCGTTCGTACAACCGCTTGATTTCAGGATCGAATTCAACCACGTTGTTTGATCGGTCAGTATCGGCAGTCAAGCGATCTGGATCCAGTTCGACTCGGAGGATTCCGGATTTGCTCGGCACAGAGAATGAATAGGTTGGATGCGTCCAGGGCCAATCTTCCAACAACATCTCGCCCTCGCCGAGGGGGCGATGGCCGCGCATCATCACCAACGGCGCAACGAACGAAGCGGTGGATCCGTCTGCATAGGTGACGCGGATGTTTTGCGGCATGGGCATGGCACCGATCCGTGAGCACTGAATTTCTGTCGTTTCTGGACCTTCAGCCACGCGATCGATGGCGTAATCGATGGTCAACGTGGTGTGAACGAAGTACTGGAAGTACCAGTCCAAGTCAAATCCGCACGTTTTTTCCATGCTGCGCTTGAAGTCGTTGATCCCCGGATGCTTGAATTGCCAATCGCGGTAATAGGCTTGCATGCCCGCATCGCGCAATTCCTCGCCCATGACAGCTGCCAATTGTGCTACCAAAACTTCACCTTTTGAATAAGCAGCAACACCGTAGGCGCGGTTCGTTTGGTAGTGGTCTGCGTGGGTGATGAGCGGTTCCTCTTTTCCACTTAGCGCCTGGCTGATGTAGCTCGCGTAAGCCGACCGGTGCGGCCGCTCGTCGCTTTCTGGCCCGGCAAACAGGTGATTCATACACAGTTCAGTCGCCCAGCTCGTCATGCCCTCGTCCATGAATTCATACAAGCTTTCGTTGGTGGCGAGGACCGCTTGGAACCAGGAATGCGCCATTTCGTGCACCGTGACGCCCACCAGGCTTTGCAGGCTGCGTTGGCCTGTGATGAGGGTGGCCATGGGATACTCCATGCCGCCGTCTCCGCCCTGGATGACAGAGTATTGCGGGTAAGGATAGGGGCCAATCAATTCATTCAGGAATGCCATAGCACGCGCCGTGTAATCTGGGAGGGCTTCCCAGTTGGCATCGTATTCTTCGTTCGCTTGGTGATAGAAGTGGAGGGTCACGCCATCGGCGTCGAGCGAGGTGTGCAGGTAGTCGGGATCGGCTGCCCATGCAAAATCGATTACGTCCTCCGCCTCAAATACCCAGCGGCCTGCTGCCCTGGCATCTTCAACGGATGACTGCAACACACCGGTGCCGCCCACTTCATAGCCGATAGGCGCTTGGATGGAGACTTTGTAATCGCCCCAAATCCCGTGAAATTCCCGTCCGACATAGGGTTCAGTGTGCCAACCGTCGTGGTCGTATTCGCACAATTTGGGGTACCACTGGGTCATGGAATATTCGACGCCTTCTTTGTTCATCCAACCGCTTCTGCGAATCTGACGGGGAACTTGGGCGGTCCATTTCATGGTGAATGTGGCCTTTTTTCCAGCGCGAATGGCATCGTTCAGGGTCACATCCAAAATGGTTCCGTCGTGTGTGAAGTCTACTGCCTTGCCATTGACGCTCAGGCTTGACACGTTGACCCATCCCCATTCGTCTTCTGGCAATTCGACGATGCGTGAGCCAACCCGTCGATCTGGGTCTTCAATGGTGCGCGACCGCACGTCCATCATACTTTCCGGCTGAAACGCATTGAAGAAGAGGTGGAAGTAGGCTTTATCCAAGGCATCCGGGCTGTTGTTTTTCAACGTAACGGTCATGGTTCCATCGTATTGATGCAGTGCCGTATCCAATGTGATGTCCATGGTATAATCCACAGCTTGCTGCCAACCCGGGTATTGTCCCAGACTGACGAAATAACAGGCCAATGCTGCAGTGAGCATTGAGAATCGGTTCAAAATCATGCGTATTTGTTTAGCCGCAACGGTCGGCGGTACGCGAAAATAAGGCTGCAATGCCAATCAGCCGAAAGGCTATTCAAACGAAGCGCAAGCGTCGGAAGGGGAAATTCGATAAATCAGGAATCGTTCCACTCGGTTATGCGGATTGAGCCAAGCCAGCAAGCGATCCCAACGACTTGGCGGTACCTGCTGGACGTATTCCATTTCAGGATAGACCTGCTGATACCTTTCGACCCCTTCTCCCAAGTGCTGATCCCCGGAGAACACCAGGTAGTTCGGGAACACATAGCGATTGCTGTTGCACATCACCTGAAGGTGATTTTTGGCATCCGTCTGGAGGTCACTCGTCCAGTATTTTTCCCACGATCCGCTGTAGAATTGGGGAGGCATGGCTCCGCCGTCTGTGTGTATCAGCAGGAAATTCTCCAAGTCCCCTCGTTCGTATAGGGCGGTCATGGCATCCACACGGGATTTTTTTGGTTGGATGAAGCAAAGGGCGATTCCGGTAATCAAGCTGAGCGTTGTTCCCATCACCACCAAGCCCGTCCGCAAGCGGGTGTGCCGAATCCAAAACTTCGAGGTTTGTTCAAATCGATGCCATCCGATGCTGCCGGCTGCAATGATGAAGGGAATGGCAGGTAGAATGAATCGCTCTTGCTTGTTCGGGAAATAGCTGTGGAACAGAAAAAAGGCGAATGCCGGAAGCACAACCAAGGCCAATCTCTTCCATTCGCGCACTGCGCCGAAGGTCCAAGCGAGGGAAAAAGGAGGGATGAGCAACCCCAAAACCACCCAGACGTATTGATGCCAAAAGCCTTGTGGATATTCTCCTGAATGGGTCGTGTTGTAGGCAATGTAGGCTTTCAATTGAGCGAAAGGTTCGCCCCAGATGAACCAATCTTGGATTTGGCCCAGCGAAAAAGTGACCAAGGCGGAGACACCTAGTATGGCGGAATTCGTGACCGCTCGCTTGATGGATTTTTCAGTCAATGCGATCGCCGCAATCCAGCCAAACCCGAAAACGCCGCACTGATAACGAAGCGCAGTTGCCACTCCAATTCCGACACCGGCCATCGCCCAAGTGCGCCAATGCCGCTCCACCGCATCTGTACGAACGACCATCCAGGTGGCCCACAGCAGCGGTGGGATGCAGACCACCTCCACGAGTTGTCGGACGCTGAGAAGCGGAAACAGTCCGAATGCCGCGAGGGCGAGACCTGTCCAAATCGCAGGAGTTCTGCCTCCGAGCTTTTCGGCAACTCGAAAAGCCAGCACTACGATGGTCAAGCTCAACAGACCGTGCAGCAACCTTAACCACCACATCTGCGTGGCGGGATGGGTTATTCCAAGAGAGTGAGCCATTCGGAAGAAGCCGCTGACGATGCCGGGGTAGGCGAGGTTGGCCTGATGCGGGGTGGGCGGATCGATACCCTCGGCAAGTTGCGCGCTCGGCAACCAGTTGTTGTAATCTTCCCCGACCGCCCACGAAGCTCCTGTTTCGACGACCAGGAAATGGTCGTCGTGCATGAGATAGCCGGGCGAGTAGGTTGCAGCCAACACCCGCAAGGCCAGTCCCAAAATCAGAATGGAACGAAGCGGATGTCGCTCAATCGCTGATCGCATGCTTCAAAGCGAGCATTTTCAAGCAAGCTACCGCGGCCTCGACGCCTTTGTTTCCATGCACACCGCCGGAGCGGGCGCGGGATTGTTCGATGGTGTCGTCGGTCAAAACGCAAAAAATCGCAGGTTTTCCGGAGTCCAAACCAACACGAAGTACACCTTGGCTAACAGCTTGGCAGACATAATCAAAATGAGCGGTTTCGCCTCGGATCACAGCGCCGACGGCAATGACGGCATCGCATGGCTGCGGTGCGTGCAATAGCCATTGCGCACCGAGCGGTAATTCGAAAGCACCAGGCACATCGTGCACCACCACACGGTCATCGGGGACGCCTGCAGCGCGCAGCACTTCGATGGCGCCATCACGCAAGGCATGCGTAATCTCGCTGTTCCACTCAGAAACAACGATGCCCACTCTGAAGCGGGCACCGTTGGGCAGCTGAGCTGCGTCAAATTGACTCAAATTTTTTCCGGCAGTTGCCATGGAATCGGATTTAGCCTTCAGTCAAAGAAGCCGCTAACGAAACCGAAGCGTTCTTCTGTTGGCTGTTTGGGTAATCTTCCACGATGCGATCGAGGTAAGATTTGGCTTGGCTGTTGTTGCCCAATTCCATTTCAACCAAGGCGCCTTTGTACAAGAACATCGTGGCTAAAACATCTTCAGCGAGGCTTGAAGA
>JBMSHA010000102.1:0-6768 GCA_049416245.1 Flavobacteriales bacterium
ATCGACCGCTTGGAGGATGGCGAATGGGTCGGGCGAACGGAATGGGACTCTCCGGATGTAGACAACGAAGTGCGCATCCAAACACCCGAAGATGTGCATTTGCGCATGGGCGATTTTGTCACGGCGCGCATCGAGTCGGCCACGGAATTTGATTTGCATGGAAAGCTGGCGTGATCGCACGTACCCGGTGATGGAGCGGTTTCTGACCGTGCAAGGTGAAGGGGCGTACACGGGTACATCGGCTTGGTTTATCCGGCTGGGAGGTTGCGATGTAGGTTGCGCTTGGTGCGATGTGAAGGAAAGCTGGGACGTCGAGGCTCATCCAAAGCTGGACGCTGGAACACTCGTTCAAGAAGCGAAGTCTTCGAAGGCACCCATCTGCGTGGTGACCGGGGGAGAACCGGCCATGCACGATTTGAAAGCATTGACCGAAGGGCTTCGTGCCGAAGGGTTGCGAACACACATCGAAACATCGGGAACCCATCCGTTGACCGGTGATTGGGATTGGGTCACCTTTTCTCCAAAGCGATTCAAAGCTCCGCTCCCGGAATTTTATGCCGAAGCCGATGAATTGAAAATCATCGTGGTGAACCGGCATGACCTGAGTTGGGGCGAAGAGCACGCCGCGCAATTGTCCGATGCGTGCGCCCTTTACCTTCAACCCGAATGGGATCGCCGTGATAAAGTGCTTCCCCACATCATGGAGCATTTGAAGCAGAGCCCGAAGTGGCGCGTGAGCCTGCAGACCCACAAATATTTAGGGTTGCCATAACGTTCTCACAGAGGAAAAACGGCTCAGCTGTTTGCCAACCGGAGTTTTAGCCGGTCGGATTTGGGTTGCGCTCGACAACAAAGTACCATTCCCTTGGCCTTCTCCTCTTCCGTCAATCCGCTGATGCCATGGCGTTGCACTTCGCCTTCGATGATTTGGGCTTGACACGACAAACAAATGCCTCCGCTGCAACTGCTTGGAACATCGATGCCGGCCTGGTGCGCTGCCTTCAATATGGATTTGCCTTCACCATACATTTGGAATGATTGAACGCCACTGTCCTGTTCGATTTCGACGAGGCAACTGGGACGGAGCGCTTGCCGCGAGCCCATGGGTGGTTCATCGAGGCCTGGAAGCTTTCTGCTCGTGAAATACTCGGTATGTCGCTGTGCATGAGGGATGCCCAAAGCATCCAACGCCGCATGCACTTCCTCCATCAAACCGTGCGGGCCGCAGATGAGGTAGGTAGCGGTGGCAAAGTCGTTTCGCAAACGTAACCAACTTTCCACCTGGTTACGGTTGATGCGTCTGGAGGTCGATTGCGTGCTCATGCGATCCGTGTGCAACTTGAACACCGTGCCGCGCGGATGGCCGCTGATCCCAGATAGCTCAGCACGCAACAATTCACGCCGCTCGGATGGGCTGCTGTAGTACAAGCTGCACTGGTGTTGAGGCTTTGAAAGCTCCAACGCATGAATCAAACAGCTGTAAATGGGTGAAATGCCAATGCCGCCTGCAAAAGCGATGAAGTGTTGAGGATTTTGATTCCAATGGCTTTGCCACAGGTGATTTCCTGAATTCACCATTTCGAGGGTTTGTCCAGGTTCTGCTTCTGTATGGAAAAATCGGCTGGCCAAGCCACCCCGAACATTCTTCACCAAAAATTCGATCTGAGGTGCTCCGGGCTTCGAAAGCACGGAGTAGGTGCGTTTGATTTTCGGCTCAGTCGGAAGTAAAAAAGCACAATACCCACCCGGACCGGGATGGTGAAAGGCGTTTTCGGCCCCCGAACAGCTCGCCTTTACCCGGACGGCTTCAGGTCCTTCCCGCTCGATTGAATCGACGTTCCAAGCTGTCGCATGTTTCAGACCTTGAACCTCCTCCATAGCTGCATAAGCAGTTGAGTCCAGTAAAAGTTCGCCACGGAATTTCAGAAGCAGTGTGCCATGGGCCTGAGTGGTGAGGAATTCAGCCTAAGCCACAGAGGTTGGTCTATTCTCTTGAACGGTTATCCAAGCGCGCGAGCAGTGCTGCCAGGCTCATTTTGTCCATGGGCTCGTACCCTTCCGGTAAATCAAAATGTCCTTTTGGCCAATTTCTTTTCACCACGGCTTGTTGTTGGGTTTGCACCATCGTGTATCGAGCAGGGCCATCGGTTACGGTCATCTCTTCTTCGAGGACAGAGAGCGTTTCGGATTGCCAAGGACAGGGCGCTGGAATACCCTTGAAGTCAAAGGAATCCGAATGCGTTATGGTCGGGCAAGATTCAAGCAGTTCGACAGCATGGCCGAGGAAATGAAACAAGACATGGAAAGATGTGGCGCCATGTTGCCCGAGCCAAATGCGTTCAAAACTGGTGCCTCGTTCATGGATTCGCCAATGCGTTCCGTCGGTTTGGTACGTGATGGTTTGAGGTAGGTAATCCCAAGTGCTCCGTTCCATTTCTCCAGGGCTCACTGCATATTCAATGCTTCCACTCCATTCGGAAAGGGACTGTGCACAGGCTAGCATCGATGTCATACTCGCCAGGAGGCAAACGGAAAGGGCACGCCCCCACGTTTGAGCCGAGTGGGAATTCAATAGGCCAATGTTTCGGTGAGACATGCCTGAACTTTTTCCGCATTGACGAGCACAAACCGTTCCAACCCTTCATTGAGCGGGATCGCTGGTGTTTCCATCGAACCCACAACGCGCACGGGCGCATCCAATTCCGCGAAGAGTTCGGCGGAGATTCGTCCCGCCAACGCCTGCGCGAAACCATTCAGAACCGGTTCTTCTGTGACGAGGATGGCGCGGTGGGTGCGCCGAATGCGTGCCGAAATCAAATCAAAATCGACCGGGCTGATGGAACGTAAATCCAAGATTTCTGCGCGTCCAGAAAAGGATTGGGCAGCTTCTTGAGCCCAGTAGACTCCGCGTCCATATGTAATGATGGTGCATTGGCTTTGGCCGTCATTTCCGGCTTCCAAAACTTCGGAGACCATGCGCCCGACACCAATGGGAACGCGGTAATCCGCGTCCGGCTCTTTCACTTTCGCATTCTCCGTCCCCGGAATTTTGGACCAATACAGCCCTTTGTGTTCGAGGACCACGACGGGGTTGGGATCGTAGAATGCCGCTTTGAGCAAGCCCTTGAGGTCCGCTCCGTTCGATGGGTAGACCACTTTGATGCCCCGGATATTGGCCAACACGGACTCAATGCTCGAGCTGTGGTAAGGTCCTCCTGAACCGTAAGCTCCGATGGGCACCCGAATCATGCTGTGCACCGGCCACTGGCCGTTCGATAAAAAGTAGCTGCGGCTTAATTCTGTGAAGAGTTGGTTCAATCCAGGCCAGAGGTAATCCGCGAATTGGACTTCGACAATGGGGCGCAAACCTGCTGCGGACATGCCGGCCGTGGAACCGATGATGAATGCTTCTTGAATGGGGGTGTTGAACACCCGCGAATCGCCGAATTTTTGAGCCAATGTGGCAGCTTCCCGAAACACACCACCAAGCCTTCCGCCTACATCCTGTCCGTAAAGCAGCGCTTCGGGGTGGTCTGCTAGGATTTCTTGCATCGCGTGCAATGCGCAGTCCACCATCAAAGTGGGTTCGGCTGATGTGCCTTCTCGATTGCCCGTTTCGCGAGTGACCGGGGTGGGGGCGAGGAGGTGTTGTGCGAGATCCGCAGGATCGGGTTCAGGATGTGCTTGCGCCCTTTCAAAAGCGGCTTGAACCTCCCCCTCGGCTTCTTGCTGAATTCGCTCCAGTTCTTCCAAATCAATCCCGAGAGAAACAAGCCGCTTGCGCAACTTCACCAATGGGTCTCGCTTGCCGTGTTCTTCCAAATCATCCCGGTACCATTCTTTCCGCACTCCGCTTGTGTGATGGCCGAGCAACGGCACGTGGGCGTGAACGAGGACCGGGCCCTGCCGATTGCGCACGTGATCGAACGCTTCCTGCATGGCGTGCATGCTGGCCTCTGCATCCGAACCGTCCAATTCAATGGCCTTGATTTGAGGGAAAGCCTTGACGAAGGTGGAAGCATCATGCGACCGAATTTCGGATGCATGTGCCGAGATATCCCACTCGTTGTCTTGAACCAGCCAAATGATGGGCAGCTTCCGCAAATCGCTCATGTGCAGGGCTTCACTCACCTCACCCTCTGTCATGGCTGCATCCCCAATCGAGCAAACGACTACCGGTGGACGGCCGGGCCGATCGTGCTCGATCCCTTGGATTTCGCGGTATTGGATTCCCATGGCGACACCGGCTGCTGGAATGGCCTGCATGCCTGTGGCGCTGCTTTGATGGGGAATACGTGGCATTCCCTCTCTGTTCAGCGACGGGTGGCTGTAGTAAGTCCGCCCACCACTGAACGGGTCATCTCCTTTGGCCAACAACTGCAGCATCAATTCTTCCGGCTGCATGCCCATTGTGAGTAACAAGCAGTCGTCCCGGTAATAGGCGCTGAGCCAATCTTGCGGCTCAAGCAGGCGACCTGCAGCCCATTGGATGGCTTCGTGGCCTCGGGCGCAGGCATGGACGTATTTTGAAGTCAGGCGCGCATGATTTTCATACAGGTCACTCATGGCGCGGGCTGTAGCCATGGTTTGGTATGCCTTGATCAAAGCCTTGACGCCGAATTCGATGGTGGGTTCGTCCTTCATTTTTCGATTACGGGGTAAAGATAGAGCAGGCAGGATGGGCTACCTTCGCTGGCATGCGCATCACCTTTTGGAAATGGGAAGGCGCCGGCAATGATTTCATTTTATTCGACCGGCGGGATTGGGAGGAATTGCCCGATGCCCAAGCCATTCATTCGATGTGTTCGAGGACGGGAAAGGTCGGGGCGGATGGGGTGATTTTTTTTCGCCCTGTGAGCGCATGCGATGCCGCTGGGCGAGCGAACGAATGGGAGATGGATTACCTGAATGCTGACGGTTCTCGTTCTTTTTGTGGCAATGGCAGTCGCGCTTTATTTGCGTTTTTATTGGCTCGGGGGTTGATGCCTGCAACAGGTGGGAAACTGCATGCATGCGATGGAGAACATGCCGTTCGTTGGCATGAACAATTGGATCAGCCGGGTGTCCAAATGCGTTCAATCGCACGTCCGCGCCGGGTGCTCAGCCAGACAGGTCGCTTGACGGCTCACTTCGTCGATACGGGTTCTCCACATCACATTGAATGGATTGATTCAGGTTTGGAGGTGTTGGATGTAGCAGATTGGGGCCATCGGATTCGCATTTCTGATGCTTATAAGCCGGCGGGAACAAACGTTGATTTTGTTGAGGTTTTAAACGCTGAGACGCTTCGTATGCGCACTTTTGAGCGCGGAGTAGAGGCGGAAACCAAAGCCTGTGGTACCGGAGCAACGGCAGCGGCGCTGGCCGATTACATGGAGCGAGGCGGGAATTGCCAGCGTCAGATTCAAATGAGCGGAGGGACGCTGCATGTGGATTTGGGCGACGCCCGTCGCGAAGATGCCACGTTTCATGGGGTTTGGCTTTTCGGTGCTGCCCGTGAGATGCTCAGTGGGACGTGGAGCCATGCCAAGGGAGTCATGTGCGCAATGCTTTTGGCTAGGATGCTCACGATGATTGGGTTTGCAGGCAGTTGGACGGATGAGGTTCAGGTGTCTGTATTGACCGGGTCGCCTGGCCCTGATTTGTACAGCGCATGGGGACATACGGCCATCCGCGTGCTGGATATGGGGCAAACGCCTCCTGTAGATTGGACGTATAGCTACGGGACGTTTGAATTTGGCGAAGGCTTTTACCTGCGTTTTTTGCGCGGAGAATTGAATTATCGCCTGTCGAAGTCGCCTTATGTTTCGCTGCAGCGTGAATACGCGCATTTTGGTCGGGCGATTCTCGAACAGCCGTTGGATTTAAAGCCTGAAGACGCGCGCGCAATGGTGGACTATCTGGAATGGAATTATTTGCCGGAAAACCGGGTGTATGCGTACCGATTTTTTGAAGACAACTGCTCGTTTCGCGTCATTCACGTGATGGAGGAAGTCTTCGGCGAACGTTGGGATGCACATTGCGAAGATGATCCGGCTTCGGGCGTGACCTATCGCGAGGCACACCGGCCGTATGTCCACGAGGACCCATGGATTGAAGCGGGCATCGACCTGATCTTGGGTCCGCGTGCCGACCGTGTCATGCCGCCCTGCGGCTCCAGTTTTTTACCGGACGGACTCATGCACCAACTCACCCTGGCGACGCTCGACGGGCAGCACATTGCTGCAAATCCACAAGAATTGTTGCCGCCTCAGCGAACGTGGTTTCGGTCGGTCGGAAGTCATCCTTTTCTGCATCCTCAAGTGGTGGCCGGATGGGTGTTGGTGTGGACGTTTGTGTGGGCGTTGCGACGCTTGATCCAGCAACGCAAGGGGCAGCGTACTCCGCGATGGGAACGGCGAATGGGGAAGTGGCCGTTGGTGCTAGCGGGGACATTGGGTGTGCTGTTGTTTTTGATGTGGGGTTTTACCGATCACCGGGATACATGGGGCAATTGGAATTTGATTTGGGCATCGCCACTGTTGCCCTTGCTTGCGACCCGTCAGGGAAGTCGGGCACCCTGGCAAGAGGTGCTGCGTGCGGGGCTTGTATTGACCATTCCGTTGTTTTTGTTGCTTTTACCGTTTGCTCCTCAATTCGTATCTTTAACTAATGTGCTGTTGGCTTGGGCTGTTTGGCTCAGTTTGGACCCTTGGCAATTGCCTCGCGGACTCCGGCCAAGGCCCCAAGAAAGAACAACGACACCACCTTTTCGAGATGCAAAGCACC
>JBMSHA010000103.1:0-6718 GCA_049416245.1 Flavobacteriales bacterium
CGGCAAATTCAGTTTCATGGAGATTCCAGATGAGGTATAATTCACCTGTGATATTCGCGATCTGTAAGGTGGAATCAAAGGCCGCCTAGGTTGCGGGCAGTGCGTTCAATCGGAAATCGAAGTTGGCCTTTACGTCGCCGGAAGGAGACAGGACCCCGCTTCCTGAAGCCCAACCCCCATTGGAATTCGACAGCTGTAATCGGTCCAGATTCAGGGCGCCTTCTCGCATGTTCCAAGTGAAATTCGCGGGCTGGTCGAGGGTCAAGCTCTCCATGGCAAGAGGAAAGAAAAGGGAATCCAACCGAATGGCCCAGTATTCGTCTGAGGATGCAATATTCAGGTTAAGCGTTCCTTGTTGATTATGGTCGGAAGTTATCCAAGTCGCTTTTCCGCCTAATGATGTGTTGCCAGTGAGCGTTCCTTCGAAATTTGAGCATTTTGGCTGTCCATTGTAGCCAATATCAGCCACGTACCACTGAATAGAATCGCTATTCCAATTCCCGATAGACGCCTCGAGTTGTAAGTCTTCGGCTGTCAAGGATTCCCATGCTAGGCTGGGGATATCCAAGTTTATGGATTGGTGTGAATCCCTCCAGTTCGCCTGAATGGAGGCGATCCCTTTTGTTTGAATGGGTATGCCCAATAAAAAAGCAATGGTGTTGAATCCTGGAAAGGTGGCATTGAATTGGGCAAGGGGAAGGGCTGAAGAATCAACTTTTGCTTGCGTTTCGTTCAACAGCCCCCAACGGTGGAGTGCTTCTGTATTCGCTTGAAATTGGCCATTGGAAAGATCAGAATTCCAATTCAAATGCCAGTCCGATCCGGTTTTCTCATGAATCAAGTCAAATCGTTCAAACGACCGCGGCATCCGGTTTTCCATCAATCGGATATTCCTCGATTCAGCAATGTGTGTCCAATCACCGGTCCAATTTCCAGATCCGCGCATATTCAATGCGGCAAAAAGTTCCCAAGCGGATTGATTCGCGAGAGCGTGAAGTCCAGTTAAAGTCCACCCCGCTTGATACGCCCATCGAATTGAATCCCAATCCACCTGAATGTCACTGGATGCAATCGACTCCGAACCTTCCAGGAATCGAAGTTGACCCTGAGCTTCATTTGGGTTGACGGTAAATTCCGCTTCCGCAGAAATTCGGTTTGGCAATCTCATTCCATCCCGTTGATTAACAGCAAATTCACTGATGTTCAGTTGGATTTCATGCGACGGTCCATTGGGGTTCCACACTATTTGGATGCGCTCTGGAGTTGGTTGAACAGGTCGAAGGGATAATTCCAATCCTTCCGTAGAGCCGTTGACTTCGATGAGCCAATTGAGATCTCGATGAAGCCAAGTCAGCTTGCGTACTGCCGTTTCAATGGGTGCCCAAGCGACTTCACTCATATCTACATGAAACGGTCCCGAGGTCCATTCCATCCGGTTCCATTCAAATGGAATTACGGTTCTTCCTTTCCAATCCAAATTGCCTCGAAGTTGGCCCACGGAATCGATTTCGGCGCTTCCGACGAAAGTTTGATCGGCCAAAAGTGATTTTAAATGGTGTACCCAAATGGCGGATGCATCCAGCGGCCAAGCTACCGTATCCGGCTTAAATTCAATTGAGCTTTCAGCGAGGGAATCGCTTTCCGAGTAAGCGCCTTTCAAGAATCCAAAATTCGTTGCTGCAGCAAGGGTGAATTGTTTTGAAATTCCGGTATTCCAAGACGCTGTCAATGAGTCTACATGAAATGGTTCCTTGAACACATTGCGCGTGTTGCGGGGTTGAAATAGCCAATCGAGACCTTCGATTTTTCCAAACGATGTGCTCTCCGAAATTTCCACGGCATTGCACGTGACAGCTTTGCCTGCGATGTACGCCGTTGAATCTGGGAATATGCCTAGGATTTGGATGTCTTCGAGGGTGCCGTTTTCGATGGTGAGGATCCAAGGCGTTTCATTCGATCCAGGGCCAGATTGCCTGAGGAACTGAGCCAATGAATCGGTGAACATCTCATTTGCTGAAATTTTTATACCTGTTACGCGAACCTGGGAAAGCGCGAAATCCGTTTTGCTCAATTTCACATGGCGAAAAGTGCCGAACGTCGAAATCTATGCGCACAATTCGTTCGCCTTCAGCACGTGCTTCGAGCCCGGAAATTTGAAAGGCCAGCGGGAAGAAGGAATAGGAAACCGATTCGGCGGCGAATTTCAATCCGGTGATGGGAGCAGTGCGCTTCAGCACGAGATTCGTAGCTGCTGTATGCACTGCGGATGAAGACAATAGAAATGCCAGGAAAGCTATGCTGAGGACTCCGAAAAAAAGCCCGCGTCTTGTCGCATTTGAATTGGCAATCATTTGTCTGTGAAAGTATACTTTTGCTACCAGAAATCATGCCACAAGAACCGGTTATTCTAGCTTTTGAATCTTCCTGTGATGACACGAGTGTAGCCGTGATCAAGGGACGACGGGTACTTTCCAATGTCATTGCCAATCAACGGGTTCACGAAAAGTTCGGGGGCGTGGTGCCGGAATTGGCTAGCAGGGCGCACGCACAAAATATCGTTCCTACATTGCAAGCGGCACTCGAAGAGGCGGGTATTGTTGCTGCAGATATCGACGCGGTTGCATATACCCGAGGCCCCGGTTTGATGGGGTCATTGCATGTTGGAGCAGCTTTTGCAAAGTCTTGGGCCTTCGCTCAGGGTCTTCCGATGATCCCTGTTAACCACATGCAAGCCCATATCTTGGCGCATTTCCTTGAACCTGAACCCAGTCCTGATTTCCCGTTCTTGTGTTTGACTGTGTCTGGTGGCCATACACAGCTCGTACGTGTGGTTGGACCTTTGTCAATGGAAATTCTCGGTGAAACCCGGGACGACGCAGCGGGAGAAGCTTTTGATAAAGTGGCCAAACTCATGGGGCTGCCTTATCCGGGAGGCCCTATCATTGATCAACTCGCTTCCGAAGGAAACGAGGAAGCTTTTTCATTTTCAAAACCACGCGTCGAGGGATTGGACATGAGTTTCAGTGGATTGAAAACACAGGTTTGGCAGTTTTTGCAACAAGCCGTTCAACAGAATGAGCATTTTGTCGAAGAGCGAAAGGCGGATATCGCGGCGAGCGTGCAAAAAGCAATTCTTGATATCCTCTTGGAAAAGTTGGAATTTGCCGTGGAAAGGACCGGGGCGCATCGCGTTGCCATTGCGGGAGGCGTGTCAGCGAATCGGGGATTGCGAGCGCGACTTGAAGTGAAACAAACCCAATCTGATTGGGAGGTATATATCCCGCCGTTTGCATATTGCACAGACAATGCAGCGATGATCGCGATGGCAGGATCGCTTTTGTTTTCTGAGGGATTCAAAGGTGAGCTTTCGGATGAGCCGTTGCCTCGCTGGGCGTTCTGATTCCCGAGTGTTATCCGTTCAGCTCAACTTGCTTTCTTCTCTTCAATGTGATGCCAAGCGGGTTCAAGGGCCCATAAGGGCAACCGTAATTTGGAAGCCACCCCAGTAGGGAAAGGGTGGTCTTTCGGACATTCTGAAATGGTGAGCTTGCCGCGATGCCGAAGCAATGCAAGACGTTCTCGAATAATGCTCGTGCCGCGCGAAACGTGTTTTTGCGCAGATTCATCTTTGTCTCGCAATCCGGGACCATTATCGTGAACACTGATGATCAAGTCTTCGTTATCCCAATAGACCTTTAAGCGTAATTCGGGTTCCTCCACAGATTCTTTGGATAAACCATGCCAAATGGCATTTTCGACCAGCGGTTGTAAAATGAACAACGGGCAGGGTGTGAAGTCCGTAACGACGTCAGATTGAATGTCCCAATTGAATGCAAATGGTTTAGAAAGGCGAATGCGTTCTAATTCGATGTACTGTTCGACGTGTTCGATTTCTTGGGATAACGGCCCAAGGATTTTTTCTTGCGACATGAATCCCAACATCAGCAATTTTCGGAATTGACTGAATACCTGGCCAGCCCGTTCACTTTCCGCTTTCTGCAATAGATGTTGAATTCCGGTTAGGACATTGAAGATGAAATGTGGATTCATTTGCGACTTCAAGTGTTTTCTTTTGGATTCGATGACTTTTTCTTTCAGCGCCAAGTTTTGCTGAGATTGAGAAAGGTTTTGAACAAGAAGCTGCTCCTCGATTAAGCGGTTTCTCGTTTTTTGAGGAATGCCCGATAACCTGTTCAGACGGTAACCGTAGGCCAAGCCATTCACAGCTGCAATAGCCAAGTACATTAAAATGAAAACGTTCTCATTTGCTGGAGAGAAGCTTTGATGGTCGATGATCACGTGGTACAAACCAAATCCCAAAATCATCGCAAAAAGAACAAAAGAAATCCCAGACATTAGCAGTTGCCAATCAGGAACATACGCAGCGTTTCGACGGCGAAATTTCCAAAGGTTGATCGAGATCACAGCCAATAAAAAACTGATTATCCCGAGCGACACCAACGCCACTTTGACATCCAAACTCATGAACTGCGCCATAACATCACAAAAATAGTTGCTACTGTTAGGGGCGATTCAATGTATTTGTAATCGGAGCAATTCACTTTATAAGTGCAGCTCGACGAAGGTGGATCACTACCTGACAGGTAGACTTATCCTTATGCTTCTTGGTCGTCGGTCACGTATGCTTTTCGCAATGCGCTTTGAAGTTTCCTTGCGTACTCCTCTTTTAACCAGTTTTTGTAGTTCTCCGTCGTTTTCGCGATGCACTTGGAATACAACCGAATGCGGTAGGTGATGTCGCCTTCGAGCTCCTTAGCTAAATCAAATGCGTCCCACAAATCATCGCATACGTAGCGGATGATTTCAACATGGTGATTGATGCTGCGTTCGATTGCTTCTTTTGGGCGTCCGCCTTCCCGGGTGACTTGCACGTAAGCCTCAGCCATGTTGAAATCCGGATCTGGACCTCCCTGAAGCTTTTCCATCAATTCATCCGAATATTCAAAGACAAATTCATCCTCAATTTCTTCATCGGTATACAAGCCTTCGATGAATGAATTTGGAGATTTGAAGATTTCAGTCCAATTGATATGGGCTTCCCACAATCCAAACCGCCGCGCGTTATTCCCCAAGTCGATGACATTGAATTCACGCTTGTTTGGTAAAATTCTTGAACCACGACCAATCATTTGGTGGTAGAGCGTCAGAGACTTCGTTGCTCGATTCAAAATGATCGTTTGCACAGAAGGTGAATCGAATCCAGTCGTCAAAATTGACACCGAGCTCAAGATGGCATCCGGTTTTTTTTCGAACCATTCAAGGATATCCTGCCGCTCTTTTTCGCTGTGCGTATTATCGAGGTGCATGCACTCATATCCCTCTTCGATAAACATGGCCTGCACCTGTTTTGAGGTGTTGATGCCGTTGTTGAAGATGAGCGTTTTCGTGCCTTTGGCCTTCTCCTCGTATGCGTACAGGAGTTTTTCCTGCATGAGGTAATTTCCATACAACCGCTCGGAACTGGAGACCGTATAGTCACCGTTGATCCCAATCTTCAATGACCGCAAGTTCACGTCATAGCTATACGTTATAGCCTTCGCGAGAAATTGCTGCTCGACCAACGCCGATATGGATTCACCAACGAGCAATTCGTTGTAATTGTCTTTGAGCGGGAGCTTGATGTTGGAGCTTAGCGGAGTTGCCGTAACGCCCAGAATGATTTGGTTCGAGAAATGCCCGAAGAGTTTTCGAAAGCTGTTGTAGTGGGCCTCGTCAATGACAACCAACCCCAAGTTTTCAAATTCGATCCGTTCGTCATTGAGTCGGTTATTGAGCGTCTCGACCATGGCGACAAAACACCAATGGTCATCGTCCTCATCCAACTCTTTGACCTTGCTGTTGATGATCTTGTTGGGGATGCCAATTTCAGTAAGCATTCGACTCGTCTGACCGCAAAGTTCGATTCGGTGAGTCAGGATCAATACGCGTTTTCCCGTCTTCAGGATGTATCGTTTCGCCAGTTCGGAAAAGATGACGGTTTTCCCACCTCCAGTGGGCAATTGGAACAATAAGTTGTATCGGTCGGGGAATTTTTCCATCCGAGCCATCAGGGTGTTGATGGCCGCTTCTTGGTATCCGTAGAGCGTTTTCCCTTGGGAGGACTCGAGGTGTTTCTTAAAATCCGCGTCAGTCAAAGACAAGGTGATTCAACTTTTATCCAGACGTTTGGCGTCCGTTGGTGCAAATACGAAAGGGCAAAAGTACCCTTTCCTTTCCTTCCTTGAAAGGTTTTGGTCCAATAGGTTTTCCACGAGGCGGCGTGAAACATTGGAAAAAGGGCCTCCCGACCCGAATATTGCCCCATGTTTCAGCAACTACCTAAGGCTTGGCAAAAGGAATTGAAGAGCGCTTCGCTGAATTGGAATCAATTGGATGCTTCTCTTCAAGCGGAGCGAAGAGTTTATCGCTGTTTTCCTCCGCGAGGGATGGAATTCGCTGCTCTGCGATTGGTTGCACCTGAGGATGTGAAAGTGATTATATGTGGCCAAGACCCTTATCACGGAGCAGGGCAGGCTCACGGTCTCGCCTTTTCGGTGGCTCCGGGGATTGCTCATCCACCGTCGCTCAGGAACATCCTGCGGGAATTGACCGATGATCTCCAAGAACCATGGCCGCTCCAATGGGATTTTGACGCCGATGGTGTGCTGGCGAATTGGGCAAGAGAAGGGGTGTTGCTTTTGAATGATGTGTTGACCGT
>JBMSHA010000104.1:0-6697 GCA_049416245.1 Flavobacteriales bacterium
TTGAATCAAACTGCCCAATTCGAGGCTTTGATTGAGGAAGACGGATTGCTTCAATGCAAGGGCGATGAACGTGTCCGGATCTTCAGGGTCAAAACCTGCATAACGATTTTCGTAATCTTCTTCACGGTAGATGGAAGCGTTTTCTTGCATGGCCACGCGCAGGCTTTCCTCTGATTTATGCATGCCCATGACGAAAGTGCTGGAACCCAGCGCACCGGGGTTGGTGAAGGCATCGCAATGGATGCTCATGAACAAATCGGCTTGTTCTCGATTTGCTATGGCTACGCGTTGTTCCAGGGTGGGGTATGAGTCACCGGTCCGCGTCATCACAATTTTCACGTCTGGGAATCGTTCAGTGATGTATCGCTGAAGTAGCAGGGCTACGTCTAAGGTTACGGTTTTTTCAGTGCTGCGGTAGCGGCCCGTTCCCAAATTGCCCGGATCAGAACCGCCATGACCCGCGTCAATGACCAAAACCATGCTCGGCGCAACCGGTGTAAATGAAACCGACAGCAATATGAGGCCTGCCAACGCGCACAGCACCGTCCGTTTCGTTAGTTTTGACTGCCGTTTCATGGGTAAGTTCAAATCTAAAACGTCAAGGGGTGCGCGCATCGTCTGTTTTCAGGGGATTTTCCGTGCTGTACTGTGGATAAGCGTGCCCTTTTGCGGGGTGTCGCAAGCGCCCATCAATGCGGTGATGGATACCCTTGCGCGCGATTCGGTTCAGTCTCCATCAACGAAGGAACCGCTTCAGGTCACTTGGGGATCGAAAGATTCTTCGCGGGTAAACGCAGTCACCTCGAACGTCGAGCTATCGGGACAGGCATTTGTCGCCTTGGACGACATCCGCTTGGAAGCCGATCGTATCGTGTATTCGCCAAAAACGAATCAAGCATGTGCTTACGGTCGCCGCGACTCCATTGGCGGGTGGATTGGCCGTCCGGTGTTGACCCAAGGCGGGCAGCGTTTCGAGCAGGACGAGTTGTGTTTCGATTTGAAATCACGCCGCGGCCTAAGTCGAGAAGCGGTGACGGTGCAAGGTGAGGCTGTTTTTCACGCCGAATTGGCGAAGCGTCAAGCCAACGAACGCATCCACGTCGCCAATGCCAAATTCACCACATGCGATGCGGAAAATCCGCACTTTCACTTTCACCTCAAGCGAGCCGTGATGATTCCCGGAGAAAAGGTGGTGTCGGGACCTTTCTACCTGAAGTTTCGGAAAATTCCGACGCCCCTTGCTTTGCCTTTTGGGTGGTTTCCCACACCGCCCGAGAAGCGCAGCCACGGCTTGCTGATGCCGGGTTATGGGGATGGAGGTGCCTTGGGTTTTTTCTTGAAGGACTTGGGGTATTACATGCCCATCGGTGAATATGCGGACACGCGGCTTACAGGAGATATCTACACGGGCGGTTCGTGGGCCATCCGAAGCAGCACCAATTACAAAGTCCGCTATTGGGCGAGCGGCAATTTGAATTTGAGTTACCAACGCCAACGCATTGGATTCAATGGATTGCCCAGCCTGAAAAATGAAAATCAATTCTTCGTTCGTTGGACCCACAACCAGGACAACCGCGCCCGTCCGAACAGCCGATTCAACACGAGTGTCAATTTCGGCTCAAACAACCATTTTCAAACAAACCTGAACAGCTCGCAGCAGGATTACCTCACCAATACTTTCCAATCCAGCGTGCAATGGTCTCGGAATTTCCCCGGGAAACCTTTCAATGTGGCCATGAGTGCGCGCCATTCGCAAAACTCGCAGACCGGGAATGTGGATTTGACGTTGCCTGCGTTCACCTTCAACCTCCAACGCACCAGCCTCGCCAAACTCATCGGGTCACCTTCTGTCGGGAACCGCTTGTTGGACGAAATCGCAATCACGGGATCGTCGCGTTTCGAGCAAACCATGCAAGCACCGGACAGCGTATTCCTGTCCGGAGATTGGGACCAAGTCGCCTTTCGCAACGGCGTGAAACACACGGCTTCTGCTTCGAGTCAGATGCGATTGGGATTCGTGAGCCTGACCCCGTCATTGAGTTACAATGAGTTTTGGGCTTTCGAGTCGCTTGATGGCTATTTGGACCAAACGGAAGAAGGGGTGGTCCAGGTGCTGGATACGATGCCCGGCTTCAATGCAACCCGCGATTGGCGAATTGCGGCCAATGCCTCCACCCGATTTTATGGGACATTTGAGCGGGGTAAGGACAAACGGGTGCAAGCGTTGCGTCACGTGATTAGCCCTAGCCTGGGGTTGAGTTACACACCAGAACGCCAGCGCACACAGGAGGTGAGCCTCAACGATGAGTCCTGGGAATACAATCCTTATAGTCTCAATCGTTTTGGTCCGCAGGATATTCGCGCTTCCGGGGCCATCAATTTGGGGATTTCACAGAATCTCGAAGCGAAGGTGCGCGACAAAACGTCCGGTGAAGCCAAGAAGATTCGCTTGATTGACAACATCGTGACGACCGCGAATTACAATCTGATTGCGGATTCGCTGGGCCTGAGCGACATCAACACCCGCGCCAACACCGACCTTTTCAACCGCATGCGCATCAACGTGGGGGCAACACACAGCGCGTACATGCGGGATTCCACGGGGCAGCGCATCGACGTGTTTTTATGGGATGCGGGCGAGGGCCTGCTGCGATTGACCAAGGCGAATGCCGCATTTGGAAGTAATTTTTCAGGTGGAGAGAATACCGACTTTCCTTGGGATTGTCGGGTGGATTACAACCTCGATTTGCGAAAGAATTGGTTCGCGGAAACCCAACAAGATACCCTGGTTATGTCCCAATCAGCTCGAATTCGCGGTTCTGTTCGAATTGCGGATCGCTTGCGGTTTGACGTCAATGGAGGTTTCGATTTGGTCGACCTCGAGCTTACACCGACACAGCTCGACATGTACCTCGACTTACACTGCTGGGAACTTTCGGTGAATTGGGTGCCCTTTGGGATTCGGAGGAGTTTTTACGTGCGTCTGAACATCAAAGCCTCCATGCTCAAGGATTTGAAGTTGGAGTTCCGGGATAGCGATTTGCCGTTTTAAACTCAGCGCATGGCCCATCGGACCACCATCACCAGCAGGCAAACCAAGAACATCAAGAAACTGATTTTATTGACTCCGTGCATCATCCGCAAACTGATGCCCGCCTCGGGGTCGCGGTGAAACAGGTTGGCAGGATTCAGGTAGTAGAGTATTTTCTTGAAGAACATGGCTGAAGGTTATCGATTCCGGTGGGCAATGACTGAAATTTCGACACGAGCACCTTTGGGTAGGCCGGCCACAAAAACTGCTTCGCGTGCGGGAAAGGGTTCGGGCATGATCTCCCGATACGTCTGATCCATTCCGCCGTAATCCCCTGAATCAATGAGGAACACGGTGGCCTTCACGATGTGTTCAAGGGATAATTCAGCGGCTTGGAGGATGCGCTCGACATTGCGCAAACTTTGGCGGGTAGCGGCTTCGACCGATTGGGATACGAGCTCACCGGTTGCGGGATCCAATGGGATTTGTCCACTGACGAACACCAAATCTCCTGCGGAAACGGCTTGGCTGTACGCGGCTACAGGTGCCGCTGCATCGGAAGATGAAATGCGATCTGACATGGTGCGAAACTACGCAGGGATTTCCCACCTTTGCACTTCGAAGTTCGCAGATGCGCATCTTGTTGGTAGATAATTACGATTCCTTTACGTGGAATTTGCAGCACATGTTGGTGAGCGCCGGTGTGGAAGTGGATGTGGTCCGCAACGATGCCGTCAATCCGCACGCGGTGGTCCAATTCGATGGATTGGTTTTGTCTCCCGGCCCCGGTCTGCCGAGTGAAGCCGGTCAGTTGATGCAAATTATCCCCATCGCTGCGGCGCACCAAGTTCCGACTTTGGGGGTGTGCCTGGGCATGCAAGCCATTGCGGAACATTTCGGTGGGACCCTTCGCAATTTGGATGAGGTGTTGCACGGGCAAGCCACTCAACTCACCTCCATTCAGCCCGTAGGTATTTTTGAAGGACTCAGTGCCCCGTTGCAAGTTGGTCACTACCACAGTTGGGTGGTGGACGACGATGAATTACCGAAGAACCTCGTAATAACGGCTCGAAACGCAAGCGCACTGCCCATGGCTCTGACGCACCGGCATTTGCCCATTGAAGCAGTTCAATTTCATCCGGAGTCGGTTTTGACTCCCGTCGGCAAGCAACTGATCCGCACGTGGATTGGCCGCGTGAAAGCTTTCCGAGATCAACATCCGATAGAGCGGTCGGCCATTCCGGTTTGGCTCGGGTCTGTCGAGGAAGACTAGTTGGAGCCTAGCGAAAACGCTGGGCATGAAAAAACCCCAGCTTCCCGAGGGAACTGGGGTTTGGCAAGACCGAATAAGTAGGATTACTGATTTCGGTAATTCGACATGACTTCTTCGAAGGTCTCCTTGAATTGGTCGTAGTTGTATTCCGCACGGATGCGTTCCTCTTGCTTCAAACCTTCTACGTAGGCATCAGCCAACTCAGCTCCACTCAACTCAACGGCCAAGTAGGCAATCCACTTTTTGTCTTCCGTCATGGTCGTCTGTTGGCAGATGGTGATGGCGCCGGTGAGTTTCTTGTTGACGATGGTGCGTGAAAGCTCGTTGAACTTGCTCGTTGCTTCTTCGGTTGTGCCGAAGCCGAGTTGTGTGGCTTGGTTTTCGGCTACGATTTCAACGGTGGCCTCAACAGCACGGGCCAGTGTGGCTTCCGCGTTTTGACGCGCAATTTTTTTCGCGATTTCACGCTGTGGGCTGGTTCCAGTAGCAGACGCTCGAAAGTATTCACCATTGGTCAGGTAATCGGGACCTGAGCAATATTCAACAATGCGCACTTCTCCGCGCGTCTCAGGCGTAGAGGCCGTCTCTTTGTTTCCTTTGCATCCAGAAAATACAAGGGCGGTGCCTGCAGCGAGCAAGGCGAGCGTTGAGAATTTGTTTTTCATGGGTTCTGAATTCATTTGCTGTGGTGAAAGGTAGTCAATTAACGTGCCAATTTTGATGGGTCACTCGGGTTCATTGGTACAGTGCTTGGATCAATTTTTTCAGAAACGATCCTTGGATTTCCAGCTGAGCTTTGCGGTAAGCTTCAGCATGAGCTGCTTCCCAATTGAGCTGCACACCTTTGACATCTTCTAAATTCTGTTGCAACACCGGGCGACCGTCTGGGGTCTTCAAAACGGCAGTGGCATTCAACATCACGGTGAAAAACCCAGCGGCAGACCCCGCCTCGCGGGTATCGGCCTCCAAAACGAGGATCAAGTCAGCCGCATTGCGACTTTCGACCCATTCAATGCCGCGGTTGCTAAGCCCTTGCGCGATTGCGTTTCGAAGCACCTGGCCGCCATCTGCCGTCCCTTTGATGCGTTCCGTGGTGGACAAGTAGACTGAAGGAGATGCCAAGAAAATGGGCACGGTGAGGCTGGGGGTGGGCAATTGCTTGATGAGCATATTGACCGGAGATTCAGCCAAACGCGGCACCAAATCGCTCAACCGCAGCTCCAAGCGCAATTCCGAGGAACGGACGCCGGGTTCGAATTGGCCGAGATCAATTGAACACCTTCCGGCTGCATCGGTGGAGACCGTTCCGGTTTTCGGCAAGGTGCCGCGATTGTAACGAGACCAAATCGGGATTTGGGCAGCGGGCGCGTCATCAAAGAGCACCGTGCATTCTAGGCGGTCACTGTAGCGATCGGCAAAGGACAAATTGACTTCGCGCTGCGGAGTCGTCAGTTTGAGGGATGCCAGGGTTTGGGTGATGCCATCGAGGCAGGCTCGATCCACATTGATATTTCCTCCCGGGGCTTCCCATTGATTGAGTTCTCCCCAGTACGCCTCCATGCTTTCCAACGCACGCACATAAAAATCCAACGCCGCAGCGGGACGTCCGCTTTCACGAGCCTCGTTGGCCGCCACCCAATACCCGCCTGCTACATCCAAAACTGCGCGTTTGCGCTCTTGTCTTATGCGTTCGTACGTCGCCTGACTCAGTCGGTAATATGCCCAATGATCTGTTTCGTTTTCGTACGATCCGATCAATTCGTACCCTTCCAAATCCTCGGTGCTGGCGCTTTTTATGCGTTCTGAAAAATTTTGGCCAGCTACCCCTTGAAATTGTGTGGTGTGAAGGATGGAGGTGCTTTCAATCACCACTCGAATTTGCCCAGACAAATCAGCAAGGGCGCGCTGTTGCGCCGTGGCGGCCGCATCCTCACCGTACTGGGATTTGCCAGCGCTTGAAATGCCGATGTAATATCCGGGAAGGGAAGGTCTGGACGTTACCCAATCAGGTGCTTCTGCCCATTGTTTGGCGCCGGAGCATCCGCTCCATGTTCCTGCCACCAAAAGCGACCAAACCCAGACGAATTTTGGCATGCGAAGGGTCATGGTACGAGGCGCTTCATTTCGTTTTCCACCAAACTTCTAATACCGGCGGCGCAGTCCACGACCAAGTCATCCACCATGCTCGATTCGGAATTCAACTCCGTGCGACCTTGCATTTTATCCATAAGCGCTCGACGACCGGCACGGTTGACGTTTCCGCTGGTCGAGGCCGGGTACAGGTTTTTGGCGTTCCCACTGTAACGCACGTATTCGATATTGTCCCGGTTGCTGCGCGTGAGAATTTCGGACATTTCCGTTTTGCCGGTTTCCAGTGAAATCAACTGAATTTG
>JBMSHA010000105.1:0-6667 GCA_049416245.1 Flavobacteriales bacterium
CTGCTATCCGCAATCAAGGCCGCATCGAACTGGTTCCCTTCTCCCAGCCATGTCCGGTTGACTCGAACCCATTGGGTGTCTTGCTGAGCATCCAACAGGCTGAAAACCACAGGGGTCCGTTGATACGGTGCATTCAATTCTATATCCGTTGAACAGCCCAACGCAAAAATGACCATTCCGATTAAGACGAACCGCTGCATACTGACATGTTTTGATGTAATGCGAAACTCATTTCGCAATCGGAGACGAAGATAGTTCCAATAAGAAGGACATGGTATCCACCCCATCCGCATAATCCCATGGAGCCGGACATTGGGTTTCACCAAAATTCACCACCGACACGCTATCAATGCCCAATCCCTCGGAATCTCCAGTCACCACGCATTGCAATTCGCTTGCTGCGGCATGGATGCGTTTGCGCACGGATTCGGCGGAATCGTAAAACTCATAAAACAACGTTCCAACGGGGCTGACCCACTGCAAGTCTTCCTTCAAGAGGACAAATCCATTCTCGATCAAGGCGTCTTGATTCAATAGCCAGACTGCTTTGTGGTAGTCGTAATTGTTGGCGTACTTGTTATTCATGGCCACATGCCCCCATTCCACCCAAACACCGAACAATCGATCCAAATCGAATGAACGAGGCAAAAACAATTTGGTCACGTTCCTACAACCAAGTCCATAATACTGGAAAATATCATTGCCCAATCGCCTCAAATCCTCCTCGCTTTCTCCGCCAGTTAGAAAAGCCACACTGGTACGCTGACTCCTGAGCACCTTCGGAATATCCCGGAAATAATAGTCAAAATAGCGATTGGAGTTTCCGCTTCCTGTTGCGATCACCGCATCTACATCTTGCATGGTTCCCGTCACAAAACTCACCCTGTCTGAAAGCGAAGTGCCACAAAAGTTTTCCAAGGCTCGAATGGCAGCTGGGATTAAGAGCTGATCGTTTGAGCTGCATTTGATGACCGCGTGGTGTCCGCTGATCAATACACAAAGCACATCGTGCCATCCAACCATCGGCAGATTGCCCGCCAATATCAATCCCACCCGTTTCGTTTCACGCGTCTCCTCCAGTTCAGGATATGCGCTCAACCAACGGTTCAGCAACTTTTCCTGTAGCATCTCGCCGTTGGCGTTCATGGCGAGCGCAACAAACTCTTTCACGAACCAACGATTTTGGGCCTCAGCAGCCGCCAACAATTCAGCGTCATTCGTTCCCTCTCCAGAAATTTCTCCTCGCAGCCATGCACCGAGTTGAACAAGGCCTGATTTGAATGTGTTGGTCATTTGCGTGCGTATCTTCGCCACAAATTTAACGTTGCAAATAGAGACCCAACTGCTCCATGGCCATTATGATTACCGATGAATGCATCAATTGCGGTGCATGCGAACCCGAATGTCCAAATAATGCCATCTACGAAGGTGGCGCCGGGTGGCAATTTTCTGACGGAACCGGATTCAGCGGCAAGGGAGAACATCCTACCGTCGGGACGGTCGATGCGGATTCCGAGAACAGCCCCCGCAACATGGATGTTTATTACATCGCTCATGAAAAATGCACGGAGTGTGTCGGGTTTCACGATGAACCCCAATGCGCAGCCGTTTGCCCTGTGGATTGTTGTGTAGACGACCCCGAGCACCGGGAATCCGAAGATTTGTTGCTCGCCAAAAAGGCCTTCATGCACTTGTGACAGGCATCTGAGCAATGTCGAATTCTTTTTCGCGTTTCTTTTTCATGCGTACGTTGAACTTTCCTGTGGTGGCCATGATCGGCTTATTCCTTGCATCCCAAGGAACGGCAAATGGTCAATCCGACGCACAAACAGCTCTGAACGATTTCGTTGGACAGTACCGAAACCTGCAAGGACTGTCGGACGATGCAGCACGGATTGCAGCGAGTGAGGCTTTGCAGGCCTCCATGGTTGCTTATTGGACAGCCGAACCCATGAACCTCGAAGCCTTTGCTCCATTGGGCGAAACCATGGGCTTCGCGCATGCGGGTTCGGGAGACGAACGATTTACGGTGATCACCTGGAATGTGGAATTGCGAAACCAAAGTCAATCATATGGAGGCCTAATGGTGTATGCAGACCGGAAAGGGGAACAACATGTTGAACCGCTGCAATTCAAAAAACCCAACACCCTCCGCACGACTTTGGATGAGAAGGCGCGTTTCACTGCCAAAGATTGGCCCGGAGCAGTTTACTATGAGGCATTGTTGAGGTATCAGGGTAGCAAACCCGTGTATACACTCCTTGGCTGGGACGGAGCTGACAATATTCGCACACGGAAAATAGTTGAAACGGTGTCTGTGTCAGGTTCAAAGGTGAAATTCGGCATTCCCATCCTGTCGGTTGATCGCGGCACGAACAAGCGACACATTCTCGAATATTCCGACCAAGTTTCCGCCATGTTGAAGTGGCGACCGGACATGGAAATGATTGTCATGGACCACCTGAGTCCGCCTCGACCGGAATTAGCCGGCCAAACAGCCTATTACGGCCCTGACATGTCGTACGATGGATTTGCTTGGAAGAAAAATCAATGGGTCCTGGAACAAGACATTGATGTTCGAGATCCGGAAGTTTCCGGACCGTGGAATAACCCGAAAAAACTGCGACGCCAGCGTCGAAATTGATTCCAAGACGTAACTTCGGGCTATGAGAATGATGTTCGCCCTATGGGCCCTTTGCATACCTTTTGTCACTGTTTTAGCGCAGGCCACCGACACGGAATCCAACGCAACCGATTCATTGAGTGCAGCGCCCCAACCGGAATTAACTGCAGAGGATTCCGCAAGAATTGAGCGCGCACAAACTCAAGCCAGACTTTCCCAAGAAGTTTCCGCTCTTTCGCAAAGTGAACTGGGTGATGGCGCATTTGCTTGGACGCACCGGGCACAGATGACCATCGAACGAGCAGGGCAATCCCAAGCCCAATACTTTTGGTCAAATCCAAAGAACCTCGAAACGCCGAAGCTTTGGTCCACACAGATTTCAAATGCGGACGAAGTGTTTTACCTCGATCCGGCAACCGGGCGTGCAGCTACGCTCAACCTCAGCCGTCTTTCCGGTTCCTTCATTCCAGCGCGCATCGCGGAACAAGCCGGTTTTACAGGCAATGGGTCAAACTTTCTTCCTAAAAAATCCACTGAATGGCAGGCCGGTGAGCGCAGTGACAGCACCCAAACTTGGTCTATTGAAAGAACAGGAGAAACGCTTCAGTTGGTCCTTTCCAACGACAAGGATGCCGGGCGAGCTCGAGCCATGTTGGATTGGTTGAAATTGCAGCCCATGGAAGGTATCTCATTGCCCAGTGCCGCCGAAAAATTTCCGGTCGTGGGCATGCGCATCGTCGACCGTTCAGGCACAGTCGCTTACGCCTTCACGTGCAGCGATTGGCTGGTGCTCGAATCTCCACTTGAAATTGATGCAGCTGCATTGACCATCAGCGATCCCGAACGAGATTTGAAGACCATTGCTCGAGAATGGGCTGCACAGCAGGAGGCATCGAAAAAAAGCGGAACCAACGAATAAGCTTACTTCACTCGCGAAAAGCCGACTCGCCCACCCACACTTCCGTTGCACCGCTCCCATATTTCCGGGGATCGGCCGAGCGACAAGAACAATCGGGATAAAATTGCTCCACCCGACTCCAGATTTGGTGGCGGAGTACACCTTGACCGATTCCGTGTATGAACACCAACTTTTTCGTCCGTTGCCGAATACCAATCTGCAGCATGCGTTCAAAGTGCGCGATTTGGAGCTCGAGCATGACGCCCGGACTCAGTCCTGCTTGTGAATCAACAATCGCATGCAAGTGCAAATCCACTTCCATTTCATGTCCCGTGTGGTGATGCGCCGAAGCCTCTGCATATTTCGTTTTGAATTCCTTTTCCATTCGTTTTTGTCGCTCAGGAGTAAGTTCCTGTTGGAGAATTTCTAAAACAGATGGAATGGCACGCTCGTAGGCTTGGGCCTCGGTTTTCGCATCGTTTATGACGATCAAATCACCCGCGAAATGTGGATACTCAAATCCACTTTCATCCTCCACCATCACCCGACCATCGGGTAAGAGTTGCGTGATAACTCCCCCTCCTACCTCATTCAGGAATCGCACTTTTAAGCCTGTTTTGAACGCATTCGATGCCATGTTTCCGAAATTAGCTGCAATGATTAGCCAAATTTCATCCAATCAGGAGCAACTCCGGTCAATCCTTTTGGTATTCTTTTCCGTTATCTGCACGGTCGCCACGGTGATTCCTCCGGCACATGCCCAATCCGAGTTGAATTTTAGCAAGCAACAATGGAGTCGATTGGACGCTGCCATGACCGAAGCAGTGGAAAGCTTGAACCTTCCTTCACTATCCATGGCTGTTGTCCACCAGGGGAAATTGGTTTGGTCAAATACCCATGGAACACTCAACACCGAGACAGGCGCGCTGGCGGATTCACAATCCATCTATGCCGTCGCCTCCAATACCAAAGCTTTTACAAGTGCCGCTATCGCACAATTGGTGGATGCCGGGTTGATCGATTGGGATGATCACGTGCAAGACTACCTTCCCGATTTTGAATTGTATGATGCTTACGTCTCCTCTGAGCTTCGGATCGCTGACTTGCTATGCCACCGAAGCGGATTGGCTACGTTTTCAGGTGATTTATTGTGGTACGGATCCACATTGAGTTCGGATGAAGTGCTCGAGAGAGCGAAACACCTCGAACCCACGAGCGCCTTCCGCACAGAATTCGGCTATCAAAATATCCTGTTCATCGCCGCAGGGAAAGTGATTGAAACCGTGAGCGGGCAGCCTTGGATCGATTACATCCAAGACTCACTGCTCTTACCCCTCGGCATGGAGCGCGCCTTCCTTTCGACGCGTGATATCGAGGATGTCGCTAATGTCGCTCAACCTCATAACGAGCTCAAGGACGGTTCATTGACTCCCATTGACTGGGTGAATTGGGACAATATGGCGCCAGCGGGAGCATTGCTTACAAGTGTAGATGAAATGGCCAAATGGATGATCGCGCAACTCGATAGTGGCCGTTACCAGGGTGATCATAGGCTTTGGGAGGCAGAGCAGACAGACCGAATGTGGACCATGTACACCCCCATCCCGGTGTCCCGGTTTTACCAAACCCATCACCCGACCATGCATTTCAGAGGGTATGGACTGGGCTGGGAACTCGCCACATTGCACGGACGAAAAATCGTCGGGCATTCTGGTGGCTATGACGGTATGATTTCTCGACAAATGCTGGTTCCTCAGGAAAAATTGGGAATCTTCATCGCAACCAACACGAACAGTTCCGTTCCGTGGGCCATGGGATTTGACGCCTTGGGCATCTTACTTGAAGGTGCCAAGTCCACCCCCATGCTGGATTATTTGAAGGAGCGGAAATCCCATGAATCGGAAGAGGCAATTCAAGCCCAAGCCGAATTGGATTCCAGCCGTGTGCTCGGCACGAAGCCCTCCCATAACCTTGAAGACTACACGGGGACATACTCCGATATCATGTACGGTAACATCGTTGTGGGGCTTCGCGATGGAAATCTTTATTTTGAGTTTGAGCCGACCCCCCTGTTCGTGGGGCATTTTGAACATTGGCATTATGACACGTTTCGGCTGCATTGGGATCACCAAATGATGTTGCCAAGCGGCATGGCCCATTTCTCCACCAATCCAGCTGGAGAGGTTTATACTTTGGATATTGATGTGCCCAATCCCGACTTCGATTTCACTGAATTACACTTTGTAAAACAGTAATTTAAACTTATTTATATGAAGTATATTTTAGCTACAACATCCAGCTGTTTAGCCCTGATTCTCGCCACAGCTCCTGCGCTCGCTCAACCAGCTGATCCCGGAAATCTAAACTCTGAGGCGCTGCGTAATTGGATCAAAACTTCATGGTACGACCCTTATTTCGACGACCTCGGATACAACGGTGCGCGTACCCAAATGTTTGGGTATACCGATGAAGAGAATGGGGAAATCGAGGGAATCTACACAGGATATACCCAACCCTCGAGCTTTACAACTTACCTGAACCCGATCAACACCGAACACATCGTTCCTCAGAGCTTTTTTGGCAGCATTTCTCCCATGAAGTCGGACTTGTTCAACATTCGCCCGACCCATGGAAGTGCCAATTCTGCCAGAGGCAACACACCATACGGTGAGGTGATTGACGAAAATGCCCAATGGTATGGCATCGATGCATCAGGCAATTACGTCACCACAGGGAACATCCCAGCAGATCCAGAAAATTGGTCAGAACGATCTGGAGATGATTGGGAACCGCGAGAAGAGGAAAAGGGAGACATCGCTCGCATGGTCTTCTACTTCTACACCATGTACCCTACTCAAGCGGGCGCCATGTCTGACTTGGGAGAGCCTAGCATGTTTTATGATTGGCATTTGGCCGATCCCATCGACACCTTTGAATCAACGCGAAATACACGCATTCAAGAAGTGCAAGGGAATGCCAATCCGTATGTGAGTCATCCGGAATGGATTGAACTTGCCTGGTTCTGGACAGGAGAAACGGTCATGGGATGTACCGATAACATGGCCTGCAATTATGCTTCAGATGCAAATTCGGACGACGGTTCATGCACCTACCCAGAGAGCGGCCTCGATTGCAATGGAAATCCA
>JBMSHA010000106.1:0-6643 GCA_049416245.1 Flavobacteriales bacterium
GACTTCACCATGGTCATGGGTTACCCAGGCTCCACCGACCGTTACCTCTCGAGCTGGGGGGTCCGTCAAGCGCTCGACCTCTACAACCCCGCTGTTGTGGATGTTCGCGACCTGAAGCTCTCTACCATGAAGACCCACATGGACGCGGACAAAGCAGTTCGCATTCAGTACGCTGCGAAATACGCCCAAACCGCGAACTACTGGAAGTACTACATTGGTCAATCCAAAGGATTGAAGCGATTGGATGTCGAATCCAAAAAACGCACGTTGGAGGAACGCTTCACGGATTGGGTGAACGCAGATGCCAATCGCCAAGCCGAATACGGCGAAGCTCTCGAGCTCATCGAAACCTATTATCAAGAAACCGATGAGAGCGTGAAGGGCAAGGTGTACGCACTCGAGGCGGGATTGATTGGGTGCGACATCAGCCTCTTCTCGTTCCGCTTTTACCGAATGGCCGCTGGTTTATTCAGTGAGGACGCTGACGAAGTTGCCGCAACCCAGGCGCGCATGTTGGACTATGCGAACGGATTTTTCAAGGAATACGATCAGGCGACCGACCGTGATTTGTTCGTCAATTTGATGACCAAATTCCGTGATGACATCGATCCGGCTTACCATCCTTCGTTCTTCCAAACGGTAGCCGACAAATACAAAAATGACTTTTCACGCTACGCTGAGAAGATGTATTCCAAAAGCTTTTTAGTGGATGCTGAACGTTGCGCTGCTTTCATCGCCAACCCATCACAGAAGGTCATGGAGAATGATTTGGCCATCATTGTGGGACAAAGCGCGATTCAAGCCTATTTCGCCGGCATGACCGACCCTGCTGAAGACAAATTCAATCGCGGATACCGATTATTTGTCAAAGGATTGCGTGAAATGGATAGCGATCAAGCCATCGCTCCTGACGCCAACTCCACCATGCGCATGACGTTTGGCGCTGTGGCACCTTACAAAGCAGCTGATGCCGTGAATTACGATTTCATCACCACGGCGAACGGAATCCTAGAAAAGAAGGACAATTCCAATCCCGAATTCATCGTACCCGATGCGCTGGACGACTTGATTCGAAGCCGCGATTTCGGACGCTATGCCGATGACTCCGGTGAATTGGTGGTATGCTTCATTCATGGAACTGACATCACCGGCGGAAACTCAGGATCGCCCGTGCTGGATGCGAATGGCGATTTGATCGGTTGCGCATTCGACGGAAACTGGGAAGCCATGAGTGGCGACATCGCATTCGAAACAGAATTGCAACGCACCATTTCAGTGGACGTGCGCTACGTGATGTGGATTCTGGACAAATTCGCCGGTGCGCAAAACCTCATCGACGAAGTGGATTTTGTGGTTGGCTTGCGTTAATCCGCTCCTCACAACGTATTGAACCAAAAGCGGCTCCCATGTGGAGCCGTTTTTCTTTTGTGCAAAGCAGAGCCTACACCGCGTTGCGGCTGGCGTTGATGATCCCAAACATGCTGCGGACGACCAAGCGTTCCAACACATCATCACTCCAATCGGAATCTCTGGAACCTTGAGCCAATTGGCCCAAGGCAAAATGTTGGATCACGAGCAGCGGCCGGATGATGTCATCGCGCAAACCAATACTCTCCCGGATATGCGGATTGCGTTCCATCAGAGAGGATTGACCAGAAATGAACAAGACCCAACGTTTGGTCAGTTCATATTCGTCCCGAATGGTAGTCCAAATTCCACCGAACTGCTCATCGTGTTCCAAATGGGCAGTCAATCGAAAATCGCTTTTCAACATGCTTTGCATGCTGTTCTCCACCAGCGCTCGGAAAAATGCGTTGTCCCGATACAGATCGCTCGCCTCTTCGATTCGCCCTTGGTCTTCCAGCCACTGCAATGCCGTGCCCAAGCCAAAAAATCCAGGCACATTCTGTTTGAGTTGTGTCCACGATCCCTCGAACTGTATGGCACGCAAATCGCCAAACGTGAGCGGCCCCTCCTTTGCCCGGGTGGTGGGCCGGCTGCCAATATTCGTCTCGCCATAGTATTTCAGCGTACCCCACTTTGTCAAATAAGGCATGAATTGAGGGTGCTCCTTCAGCGCCGTGTAATGCGCAAAGGACTGCGCTCCGAGCTCCTCGATCAATTTGCCTTGATCGGCACTGATGTGCGTTTGTGGATCATCGAAAATTCCACTTTGCAAACCCGCGGTCAACAGGAGTTCAAGGTTAAAGCCTGCGGACTTCGGAATGCCAAAATTCGAACTGATGGTTTGTCCTTGAATGGTAGTTTGTATTTCTTGATTTTCGATGTCCGAACCCAACGACGCATAAAACCGGTGCGTATTTCCACCTCCCCGAGCGGGAGGCCCGCCACGTCCATCGAAAAACAAAACCGTCACCCCAGCGTCACGTGACAACTTGGACAGGCTGCGCTTGGCTTCGTAGATGGACCAATTGGCCTGCAAGTAACCTCCATCCTTGGTTCCGTCCGAAAAACCCAACATCACCGTTTGTTTGTGGAAGCGACTTTCAAGGTGAGAACGATAAGCCGGGTGGGCATACATCTTCTCCATCTCAGTGCCCGACCCTGCTAAATCAGCTATGGTTTCAAACAAAGGCACAATATCCAACTCCACTTTTTCTGCCACACCCGCCATGCGGGCCAATGCGGCAACCGCTGCCACATCCAACATGCCCCGGCAATTGCTGATGATGAAACGGTGACAAGCCCGCGGACCATTGCATTGCTGGATCTTCGCCATCACGCGCAAGGATTCCAATATATCCTGGTGCCGTTCCTCACTCAATGACTCCACCGCATCGCCCCATTCATCACCCAACAATCGGTCCACTTGATTCGACTCGTTGAGCGCGCGAAAGGCTTGGACATCTACTCCTACTGCTTCCAGCGCAGCATCAAGTGCTTTCTGAATCACCCGGCTGTCTTGCCGGATGTCCATGCTCGCAAAATGAAGCCCGAATAACCGCAATTTGAATTGGAATGCTCGAATCTTATCGAGGTATAGGCCATTGGAATGAGCAGCAACATAAACCGCCACCTCTTCGAGTTCTTGATTCAATTCCTTCACCGATAGCAGTGCGCGTTCGGGATGCAGCATAGCGTACTCAATGCGGTCTTGCAATTGATCCAGCTGACTGGACACATGTTTGAACGTAATGCGCCTTCGCAAATCTCGTATCTCCCTCCTGTAGCATCGGAGCAGCGTCAACCGGAGTCGCTCGGCGACATTCCACGTCGTCTGGGCATCAACAAAAGGATTGCCATCGCGATCTCCGCCCGGCCAAAACCCAATGGTGATCAGGCTCTCGCTCAGTGATGTTGCAGCCGGGTCGTCCAAGGTTTGGGCTACCCGCGCATACAATTCGGGTGCGGCGTGGTAAAATACATTTTCGAGATACCATGACTGACGCACCGCCTCATCGTAAGGCGTTGGCGGTTCAGATTGGAAAAAGGGGGTCAGCCCCAACTGATGCAGGAGCTTTCGAATGCTTACCAAATCATTCTCCTCCATGGCTTTGGCCAAGTCTGTAATGATCGCCAACGCATTTCCGGGATAGAATTGGGTCGGATGAGCTGTGAGCACCACACGAACCGCATACTCACCCAACAACCTTTTTAACTCATCCTCCTTCCGATGCCGACGAATGCGTTGCATGAAGCTCTGCAATGATTCGGCCCCTCCCAAATCATTCAATTGCGCGTAGCGGGCATCTTCCAGCGCATCAACCAACACTACTTGTCGCTCTACATATTGAATGATTCGAAACAGCAAATCAGCTTGCGCCTGCGCCGTATCCAATCCCTGGGCCTTAAAGAAGCCTTCCAAAATTTCAGCCGGCGTTTGTGCCGAATCCAATCCCAAATCACACGCCTCTTGCAGCAGCGGTACCCGCAAACCGGTTTGACGAATTCCGTCGAGCGGTAACGTCAAAAAAATGCCATTAAAAACGTGAAACGGGTGGCTAACGACTGCGCTGTATTCTTTTCGATCCTTCATCCTTCAATGCTGTCAAGCAAAGGTAGCGCGAGCCATCGAGTTAGCCCGAGTCCGTGCCCATTGAAATGTTGGGTGACGTACCTTTGAAATTCAGCTTGTCTTCATGCGCATCGATATCCTTACCGTTGTTCCCTCTCTACTGACCAGTCCATTTGCGGACAGCATCATCCAGCGCGCGCAGGACAAGGGCGTTGTGGCCATCCACATCCATGACATTCGGAATTGGAGCACAGACAAGCACAAAAAAGTGGACGACGAACCTTTTGGCGGGATCGCCGGCATGGTCATGACCATTCAGCCCATCCTGGATGCGGTGAATGAATTGAAGTCCCAGCGGGATTATGACGAGGTTATTTACCTCACTCCGGATGGGGAGTCACTCAAACAAGCCCGGGTCAATCAGTTGTCTATGAGCGGAAATCTGCTGATGATTTGCGGCCATTACAAAGGCATTGATCAACGACTGCGAGACCACATTGTGACCTTGGAAATTTCGATCGGCGACTATGTGCTGTCGGGCGGCGAATTGGCTGCCGCCGTACTCACAGATGCCATTGTTCGTTTGCTGCCGGGTGCTATTGGGGACGAACAAAGTGCCCTCACCGACAGCTTTCAAGACAATTTGCTTGCCCCCCCTGTTTACACGAGACCGGCAAATTACAACGGTTGGGAAGTACCTGAAATCCTGAGATCTGGCGATCATGCAGCCATTCAAACCTGGATGGAACAACAAGCCTACGAGCGAACCAAATCCCGACGACCTGATTTACTCGAAAAAGATTCCTGAATTTCGATGCAAATCCTATTCGGATTATTCGTAATATTGCACCCCAATTCACGGGAGCAGAAAAAGCTAAGATTATGGACCGCATTCAGGAAATTGCAAGCAAATTGGTTGAAACCCCAACGTGGCCGGATTTCCGGGCAGGGGATACGGTGACTGTCACCATCAAAATCCGAGAAGGAAACAAGGAGCGTTTGCAGAAATTCCAAGGCGTGGTCATCCAACGCCGTGGAACGGGCAACACGGAAACATTCACAGTTCGGAAAATGGCTTCAGGTGTCGGTGTTGAACGCGTGTTCCCCATCGCCTCTCCATTCATCGATAGCGTGGAAGTGAACAAGCGCGGTAAAGTTCGCCGAGCTCGTATTTACTACCTCCGTGAATTGACAGGTAAGGCCGCTCGCATCAAGGAGCGCAGGAACGTTGCTCGTTAAAGTAACGCCCCGCCGTCGAAAGACATTAGCTAACTCACAAAACCAAAAAAGGCCCGCCAGAAGCGGGCCTTTTTTTTGCGTGTCTGCATGAAAATGTTCAAGTGCCTTGCATTCAATCTCACCCATTCAAGACGTTTTGAACGCGCAACATGACTTCGGCCTCTGCTGCGTCGATCGATGCCCACAATGCATCACACTCCTGGCGCACGGATGCCGAATAGGCTTCATCTTTCAAATCCTGCAGATTGACTTGAGCGTTTAAAATTGCACCTTTCACGCCCGTGCGAATGGCCATTGCTCCTACCCCCGCATCCGTGATGGAATTGGGATTGCCTGTCTCCGCCATTTCGCGAGCGACCTCCATGGCTTCGTTGGCCAATCGCGCAACGCGCATGGGCACTTCAATCGCATGTTTTGTAGCCGCCTGGATGGCTTCCAATCGTGTCGCCTTTTGAGCGTCCGTTGATTTGGGCAGACCATAGGCTTCCATGATGCCATTGAATGCAGCAGTATCTGCATCGACCAATAACATCAATTGGCGCTGCAATTCCATGCCGCGAACTGCAACGTCACTGAATGCCTCCCATCGGTCATCCCAGCCACGCTTGTGCGCTGAAAGATTGGCCACCATCGTTGCAAGTGAAACTCCCATCGTTGCGGCATAAGCCGCCACCGATCCGCCACCGGGAGCTGGACTCTCAGAGGCTGTCTCATTCGCGAATTCTGTTAACCGCATATCCAAAAGCGGGGTTTGGCCCGAACCTGCAATCATGTATTCTATGACGCGCTTGTTGGGGTCAAAAGGTGCCAAATCATCCAATCCCAATGACTTCACAGCAATCTTCACCTTTTCGTCGGTACTGATCCCCAAACTGCGCGACTGCTTGCGCAAGAAATGATCTGCCGCATCGGTCAAAACCCGCAACGGCAAAAGCCCGACCAATTCAGAACCGGTCACGCGGATACCGCGTTCTTGAGCCTTGGCGCATGCCTCATCAAAGGCCACATGCACCGGTGTAACTTGAATGTTCGTCAGGTTTAATGACAATTGAGCGATGCCGTATTCCTCGATGTACCAGCCAATTCCCTTGACCGCCTTGAGTGTTCCAGGTTCGCGAACAGGCTCACCGTCGGGACCTTTTACCACAGGACTTCCGGGACCTCCCTCTCGCTTTTCTCGACCGGATTCACGAATATCGAATGCGATGGCATTCGCCCTTCGCGAACTCGTCGTGTTCAAGTTGATGTTGTAAGCGATCAAAAAGTCGCGGGCGCCGATGGCCGTGGCGCCGGAGCGTTTCGTTTGCTCATTCCAAGCAGCCGGCCCAAAATCAGGCGCTCCTTCAGCCGTCTCGAGCTTCGCAAGCCCCTCGTATTGACCCTTTCTGCAATGAGCGAGGTTTTGACGTTGCGGTGTTTTGGCAGCAG
>JBMSHA010000107.1:0-6623 GCA_049416245.1 Flavobacteriales bacterium
GATCGGAGCCGTAGTGACCTTGCTCATTTTCGGTAGTTTTGGCATGGGTGTTATTCAGTTGTTCGCTCCGCTCATTACCGAACAAGCAGAAATTTTGCAACAAATCGACACCACCCAGCTGAAACAGTTCGCCAGTCGAGGACTCCATTGGTTGGATAGCACCATGGGTGCAATCAACCTCAGTGGAGATGGCCAGATCAACAGCGAATTTGTGCTCGCCAAGGTTCAAGAATCACTCGAATTCAATGAAATCAGCCGCGTCTTGACCGGTTTCTTGGGCCGAATAGGCGACGTATTGTTCGGATTGTTTTCTGTGACGTTCATGACCTTTTTCTTCCTCAAAGACGGTGCGCTTTTTCGCAACATGATTGAAGCCATTACCCCGGATGAGATGACGGATAAGGTCAATTCCATCATTGATCGAACCAATCATTTGCTTACGCGCTATTTCGGCGGGTTGATCATCCAATTGGTCATCATCACGGCAATCGTCTCAATCGGGCTTACAATCACAGGAGTTGAAAATGCCATACTCATCGGATTGCTCGCAGGCCTGTGCAATCTGGTTCCGTATGTGGGGCCATTGGCAGGCACCGTAATCGGGACCACCCTCGCTTTGGCAACAAACAGCGGAAATCCCGACGAGTTAAGCCAATTGTTTTGGGGAGCGCTCTTGGTGTTCCTTGTGGCACAACTTGTAGATAATTTCTTCACTCAACCGGTGGTTTTTGCAAATCGCGTGCACGCTCATCCACTCGAAATCTTCATCGTGATAAGCATTGCAGGCAGTCTGGCCGGTGTCATCGGCATGGTTTTGGCCGTTCCCACGTATACCTTGTTCCGCATCATTGGCCAAGAGCTTTTCAGCGGATTCAAGTTGGTCGATCGACTCACCCAAAACTTGCGCTGACTTCGATTTGTCCAAAAGATGTTCACATCGTTGAGGGACCCGATGTTTCGCTCTAACTTTGAATCCCGTATCGAAATACGGGACCATGCCTCAAAACGCCTTCGCTGACACTTCTCAATTGCCGGATACCGTCCGCAATAGCCGTTACATTTTTGTCACCGGCGGCGTGAGCTCCAGCCTCGGAAAAGGCATCGTAAGCGCATCCCTAGCAAAATTATTGCAAGCTCGGGGATACTCTGTTACAATTCAAAAGCTCGACCCCTACATCAACGTCGACCCGGGAACACTCAACCCGTATGAGCACGGCGAGTGTTATGTCACCATCGACGGCGCAGAGACGGATCTTGATCTCGGTCACTACGAGCGATTCTTGAACGTTCAGACGACGCAGGCCAATAACATCACAACGGGTCGGATCTATCAATCCGTCATCGATAAAGAACGACGAGGTGAATACTTGGGGCGCACCGTGCAAATCATTCCGCACATTACAGATGAAATCAAGCGATGCGTGCAAATTCTGGGAGCGGAATCGAATTATGATTTTGTCATTACGGAGATTGGAGGAACCGTGGGAGATATCGAATCACTGCCTTACATCGAAGCGGTACGCCAGATGAAATGGGAGTGCCCAGAAGAAACCCTTGTCGTGCACTTGACGCTCATCCCCTACCTCGCTGCAGCTGGCGAACTCAAAACCAAACCCACCCAACACTCGGTGAAACAATTGTTGGAGTTCGGGGTTCAACCCGACATCCTCGTGTGCCGGACAGAGCATGAGTTAACAGATTCTGTGCGTACCAAGGTCGCACGATTCTGTAACGTCGCCCCAAATGCAGTGATTCAAAGCATCGACGCGGATACCATTTACGATGTCCCGCTGTTGCTCATGGAAGAAAAGCTGGATCTCGTCGTTTTGAAAAAGCTCGGCATGCCCGTAACTGAAGAAGAGCCGAATCTTCGCACTTGGAAAACCTTCCTGGACCACTACAAGCATCCAAAATCCACCTTGACCATAGGACTTGTCGGGAAATACGTGGAATTAAAGGACAGCTACAAATCCATCGCTGAAGCGCTGATTCATGCTGGAGCTGAGTTAGAAGTGAACGTCGACATTGACTGGATCCACAGCGAGTCGATTCAATCAAAAAATGCTGCCGACAAATTGAAGCACCTCGATGGCATCATTGTCGCACCGGGATTTGGGTCTCGAGGTATCGATGGAAAAATTGAAACCATTCAATACGCCCGGGAGCATAATGTTCCGTTTTTCGGAATCTGCCTCGGCATGCAATGTGCAGTCATCGAATTTGCCCGGAATGTCGTTGGCCTTGAGGACGCGCACTCTACCGAAATCAAGGAATACACAAAACATCCCGTAATCGACTTGATGGCAGAGCAGAAAAGTATCCAAAACATGGGCGGTACCATGCGTTTGGGAGGATACCCGTGTGACTTGATTTCGGGATCGAGGGCCTTTGAAGCTTATGGCACAGAAAACATTGAGGAACGTCACCGTCATCGTTACGAGTTCAACAACGCTTACCTCGAAAAATTCGAATCCCACGGTATGATTGCGACCGGGAAAAACCCCGATTCAGGATTGGTCGAAATCGTGGAAATCCCTGAGCACAAATATTTCTTGGCTTCGCAATTCCACCCAGAATATTCCAGCACCGTTGAAAATCCGCATCCACTTTTCATCTCCTTCGTAAAAGCGGCAAAAACCGACCACGCATCCAAGGAAAACAGCGCATCCCTGACGGTCGAGTCGAACCGGAATTAAAATTCCAATTTAGCTTCGATTCGCTGGTCGCCAATCCTCTGAAAAGAGTAGCGTGAGAAAAATAGTTGGCACCACCCCCTGCTGAAGCTCGAGCAAGCTTTCAATGGAACCGTTCAACAACCAAATGACGGACCAGAAAAGTAGAACGAGGTTGCCATTTTTCTGCGCAGCCCATGCCGTTCCCGCCCACCACAAGATCATCATCAGCAGCCCGACCCATCCGTGACTTACCCCAATTTGAAGCCACACGCTATGGGGATTCATGTTTTTTCCAAGCGCGTAATCCGCTCCGTTGGCTTGGTAGCGTTCAGCAAGTGCTTCCGTCACATCCCCCGTTCCAACGCCGAAAGGTTCTCTCGCCATCACTTCCACTGAGGCCTGCCAAGCCTGCACCCTTCCCGCAGAAGAACCAACTTTGACGGCCTGGGCAGGCGCCATTGCACTCGAAACAACTGCATCCCCTGCAAATCCTATCGATTCCGCATCTTCGGAAATCAAGTAAGTCTGCAGCTCGCTCCACCGGCCTCCGTCACCAATGGCCGCACCCAATCCCACAGCAGTTAAAGCCAACACCCATGCCATCGATTGCCTTCGGGATGATTTAAACGAGATCGCTGCAGCGCATGTCCAAACACCTCCTGCAATCAACCAAGCCGCCTTTGATGCCAGCAAACCTATGAACAGCCCTCCGACGATCATCATGGCCATTTTCCAAAGCTTATTTACCGGAACCAAAATCGCAGCGACAGTCAGATACATTCCCATGTAAGTCGGGTGAAAAGGTCCAGCAAGTCCGTCGTATCGCCAAGCTGAATCATCCCCAATGACCAAGGCATTTCCAAATCGCCAAAACATAAAGGCCATCAGTCCAAGCAAAAAGCCATTCACCGCAAGAGGAGCCCAATCCCTTCCAAACCTCCAGCGTTGGTGAAGCATCAACAGTGGAACCAGCAACATGGAAAATTTTACTTCCATGGCAAACCCCGCTAGATCCAAATTCGCACTCCACAGCGCGGCCAATCCGTAAAATAAATACATGATGACGGAGCCAGCAGCAAACCACAATGTTGGCTGCGAAAACATCGCTTCGTGCGCGTCTGGGCGAATCGAATCTTTTGGATTGAGCCGAACCCAAACTTCATAGGTCACCACGGCAACGGCCCAAATACCTAAAGTAAGCGCACTCATGCGCGGATGAATGGGAATGAACAACGCCGTTAAAAAGGGCATCCACTTCATCATCGGGTCAATTCAGCAGATTTAACCCCTGGTTGACGACGCAAAATCAAAAAATCCAAGATGCCCTTCCAATAGCCAATTCCATAGCCGTAGTGAATCACCGCATAAGCCTTGAGAATTCCAGGAACGTCCCTAAAAGATTGGGATCCCGCAATCGCCGAACCCAAACCGATCACTCCCCAAAGCGTAACAGCCGTAACAAAAATGGAGGCCCCAAAACCATTCCAAAGCTCATTCCATTTTCCAAAAACCTCCATTCCCCAACAAATCCCGGCCACGGCCAAAACGAGCAAGAACAGGGCGGGAACGACTTGGCGACCTGTGGTGACCGTACTGTGTTTGACGTTCACAAACACCTTCCAATAGCCGTACTGGGTGTATTGTCGCAAAAGGTTTCGGTATGTCGACCGAACGTGGTATCGGCTCTGTATTCGCGGATCAAACCAAATACGCCAACCCGATTTCAACAACCGAAAATTCAATTCATCGTCTTGATTTCTCGTCAATACAGGATCGAAATAGCCAATCTCATCCAGAACTTCTTTGCGGTAAGCTCCAAAGGCCACAGTATCGACATGGCCCGCAATCCCGCCCGTTCTGAAACGGGCATCACCGACACCGAACGGACTGCTCATCGCCGCCCCAATGCGCTTGGATATCTCCGAACCGTGCACTTGCGCGACGGTGCCGCCAACGCAGCCCGATTCAGGATGAGCCTTCAACAGTTCGGCATTCCGAACCAAAAAATCCGGGTTGACTTCTGCGTGTGCGCCGAGGATAATTACCGTCGAACCCAAGGCATTTTCAATTCCCAAATTCAAGGCAAACGGTGTGGTGCGCTGCACGTTATCCAGCCATTTGAATCGCTGATCGCGATCCGCCCAATCCTGCAGTATATCCCTCGTTCCGTCATCGCTACCGCCATCTGCTACGATGACCTCCCAATCTTCGCCCGGATCCAACTGCAATTCTAAGCTGCGCAAAGTCGCATCGATGTACGACGCCTCATTGAGGCAGGGGATGACAACCGTGATCATGATTTCGCCAAAGTCTGGGAGTTCAACCGATTGAGTTGATGCAGGTGATGACGAATGTGCGCAGCTCCAAAACCAAAGGCGTCGGCGAGTGAAATCCGGCCAGCTAAGGGATGGTTGAAGACCTGAACTCCCCACCAATCCGCATCGTTCATGACCTCTTGCACTGAGGTGAAACCACGTTCTTGCTCAGCTTTCCATTCCACCAAAATCGCCTGCAAAGACGCCTCCAAATTGCCGGTTGGCGTCAAAGCCTGACCGGGCGTTGGATCCTTCCACCTTCGGTCAGAATGCAGCGCTTGAATGAGCTGCCACCCGCGGAAATCAGACGCCATATCGGTTTTAGATAACTCCGCCGGATGAGCTTGGCACTTTTTCATCAGATAACGCCAAAATCCTGCTTCCGACATCCTCAAATGCTCCAAAACTTGCAGTCCACCCCACTGCTCAGACGTGCCTTGAAGTGATTCCGCAGGCAACGATTCCAATGATTCTGCGAACGCTTCGCGAGCAGCGCGCCATTCATCCTTGTAAAACTCGAACCCTCTCCATTCACGGAGCATTTCGATGTGGGGGATGCCGTCCTCCAGGTAGCCCTCTCCGACTTGCGCAAATCCCAAGCGCTCGTAAAAACTCACCAAATATTGCTGCGCAGAAATTCGGATTGCACACCCGGGCCAATGCCGGTTGCACGCGCGAATCGCCCGTTCCATCAACTCCACGCCCAAGCCCGAACCGCGCGCTTCAAGATCAATGGCCACCCGGCCGATACTCGGTTCTGCATACGAGATACCGGGGGGAACCAAGCGCACTACGGCCCTTGCAGCCTTTCCCATGGCCGCATCCTCCAGCATAGCTCCGAGGTGAATGGATTGGGCGTCCTTATCGTCCATATCGAGATAAACGCAATCCTGTTCAACCACGAAGACCTCGGACCGCAATCGGAAAATTCCAAACGATTCTCGGGCCGTCAACTCCCCAAGTGTTTTCTCAAACCAAATCACGACGCAATTTACAATCTGAACGCCCCCGAATTCACGCGCTCCCTCGTACTTTCGCGCCCATGGCATCCATCAATGTTTTTTCGGCTGAAAACTTGTCCAAGCGATTTGGTGAGCGCCTGCTTTTCGAAGACTTAACGTTTGGATTGTCGCTGGGCCAAAAGACCGCATTGGTAGCCAAAAATGGAACGGGCAAAACCACTTTGTTCAATGGCATTTGCGGCGTGGAACCATTGGACAGTGGGCGAGTGAGTATGGACGCTGGGGTGCGTTGGAGCTACTTGCAACAATCCCCTGCCTTCGAACCGGAATCATCCATTTTGGATCATCTGTACGGGAGTGATTTACCCGCTGTGCGAGCGATGCGCGTTTATGCGGCAGCGGTCGAAGCCGGAGATGAGCGCGAAATTCAACAGGCGTATGAACGCATGGACCAGCACAGCGCCTGGGATTTCGAAGCACGCGCTCGCGAAATTTTGGGCAAGCTCAATTTGCACGACCTCAGCCGTAAAATGAACACATTGAGTGGAGGTGAACGAAGACGGATTGCCTTGGCCCGCGTGTTGATTGAAGAGCCTGACGTGTTGTTCCTCGATGAACCCACGAATCATTTGGATTTGGACATGATCCAATGGCTCGAACGGCATTTGGCC
>JBMSHA010000108.1:0-6593 GCA_049416245.1 Flavobacteriales bacterium
CTCATTCCATTTGGTACGCCCAATATAGGCAAATGGAATGTCGCTTAAAAATTATTCTTTATCGACCAAACAACCGATAGTTTCGATTACCGAATCCAAAACTTTTGTGCGTCCGCGACGCCCGGCATGCGAAGGAAATGCAAGCCGGATGGCAAGCCCTCGGTGGGAATCGCGAACCAATCCCCGTTGCCCATTCCTTCGCTGACTTGGCGGCCGCTCGCATCAAAAATTTGATACGTCCAGGCAGCTTGCGGCGATTGCAACCATTGCACTTGCAACGGGGCTCCACCGGTTACCACTGAGGGGAACGCACGCCACGCCCCTTCCGATTCCACCAACCATTCTTCAATGCCCACCACACCGTAATCGTAAGCTCCGCAGATGTACTCGTAATCGCTGCACAACCAGCTCGACAGCGCCCCCGAAACCGTTCCCAAGGTCTGATAATACGCATCAGCATCCGCCACGTGAGCCACGTGACCTGCCCCTTCGAGAATCGTGAAGCAGTTGTCAATACCCAGGGAATCCGCCAAGGTGTGGATGATCGAAGAACCGTCCACTTCGGTCACCGGGATGCCACTCAATGAGATCATGCCGGTGCCGAAGGGCACCGTTTCGTCCGCCGTGCCGTGCACCGAAATCAACGGTTCGTCTCCTTCGGAGAGGTACGTCGCGGTTTTCAGCGCACCGCAAATGTTGATGACACCAGCAACTTCGCTGCTGTAACCGGCATTGCCCGATTCGCCTTCGAGCCCGCCGCCCATGCCGGCCGCGCTTTGGTCCACCTGCGGCGGGATTTCCGACTCGTCGTCCACGTATGCGAGGTGCAGTCCGATGAACCCACCGGCCGAAACGCCCGCGAAGTAAATGCGGTCCGGATCGATGCCCCACGGGTTACCGTCCTCAGCGACGGTCTTGCGGAAATAGCGCACCGCCGCCTTGCCGTCGTGGTAACCGCGCCACACCGAACGCACCAACGCATTCGACACGTCCAAGAAATTATCGATGCCCAATCGGTACGTGATCGAACCGACCACATACCCCATGCGTGTCAGGTCTTGGCTCAACGCCAACACATCCGCCCCGTCGTTATCGCCTCCGATGAAAAAGCCACCGTGCGCCATGATGATGAGCGGGCGCAATTCATTGGCGTCGCCCTCCGGTTCATAAATGTCTACCACGAGGGATTGATTCAAACCGGTCGCGTTCACTGCGCTTCCGTATTCCACATCCGCCGTAACCGTGAAACTGTCAAATGCATTGAGGTAGCGGTAGCGCGTGCCATCGCAGTCCTCTTGGGCGAGGGTTTCGGTTGTGAAGCAAGCGAATGCAACGATACATCCTGTCGTGAAGAGGTGAAAAACAGAGGAGAATTGTTTCATCTTTGGAATTGAAAGATTAAGAAATCGTAAACAGATTCGCCTAAACTACATCGCCCATGCCCAAATTGCCTTCTTCTGCCGCCTGGATTTTGTTGACATGTGCGTTCGCCGGGTGCCAGACGCCGGCACTTGAATCCGCGCAAACGGTGGAATGCATGCGGGCCACGCCTGTTTATTTCTCGCCGGGCGCGCCTTGGGATTCGTTGGCTGCTCAGGACGGTTGGACGCGCTGGGACAACGGGCGCTTGTTGACGCAAACCTTTCCGGTGCCGGAGTACCGTGTGCGCCCCACCATCACCGCGGCCGTTACCCTGCGGTCCGCCGGCGATCCGTGGGACAAATCTGGCTCGCTCATGTTGCTGCCCAACGCCCCGAGCGGTTTGTTGGAACGGGGGTTCACGGCCGATTCAACCGTCGACTTTCCGGGGATTTTGCTCGAGCAAACCGCGGGTGCTTTAACCTTCGCACCTCCCGTTGAATTGTTGCGATTCATCACACCCTTTGGTGTCGGGCACTTTAGCAAACAGGAGCGCCTCGATGCCTACCGCCCGGTGTATGTTCCGCATTGGGAGGACAGCGTGCACTGGGAAGCTGACATCAGCCATTTGTGGGAGGCTTTGGGCGACTCGATGACCTTGGGCCTTTACATCGACACGTGGACAGTGGAGGGCTACAGCCTGGACGTCGACATCCGTTTTGAAGGTCGCCACGAAACCATCGCAAAACTGCCGTCCCTGCGCACGATCCCGCTACTCAATACCTCCAAATTCGGCAGCGAACAAAGGCATTACGACGCCTTTTCCCGTGCAGCCTTATCGGTTCCGGTGGAGTTACCCGAGCGGGCAGCAAATGCCGTGTTGCATTACACCGTGACCGGGCATGGCGGACACGGAACCGGAGACGAATTCGTGCCCAGCGAACACCGCATCACGTGGAACGGGGATTCCGCGCTCACATTCACGCCATGGCGCGACGATTGCGCGAGCTTCAGGCGTTTCAATCCTTCGTCAGGTGTTTGGTTCGAACGGACGTTTTGGAAGGGCGACAGCCTCGACGAACGCATCGCATCGAGCGACTACTCGCGCACCGGTTGGTGCCCGGGCAGCCAAGTCGATCCCGTGCGGATCCCACTCGGGGATCTCGAGGCTGGCAAGCATGAATTGGAGATCGCCGTGCCGACTGCGCAACCGTTCACCGAATCGGAAATGAATTTCTGGAATGTGGCGGCTTACCTGACGTATGAGGCGCATTGATTCTTGGGGTTTTATGCCCGACCTTTGCCCCCGCTTTGAGCGCTGGAACAACGTTTCCGCGAAGCTCTCGATAAGCTGCATTTGACATGGCAAAAATCATTTATACCCAAACGGATGAGGCACCGGCTTTAGCCACCTATTCGTTTCTTCCCATTGTTCAATCGTTTGCAAAGCGTGCCAACGTCGAGTTGGAGACGCGTGACATCAGCCTTGCCGGCCGCATCCTGGCGGCTTTCAATGACCGTTTGCCAGAAGGGCAGCGCGTGGTAGATGCCTTGACCGAACTCGGCGAATTGGCCAAACGACCCGAAGCCAACATCATCAAGCTCCCCAACATCAGCGCATCCATCCCCCAGCTCAAGGCAGCCATTGCGGAATTGCAAGCAGCCGGATATGCCCTTCCCGATTACCCGGAAGACCCGACCACGGATGACGAGCGCGATGCCAAGCGCCGCTTCGACAGCGTCAAAGGTTCAGCGGTCAATCCCGTTTTGCGCGAAGGAAACAGCGATCGTCGCGCCCCCAAAGCGGTCAAGGCCTACGCCCGCAAACACCCGCACAGCATGGGCGCTTGGTCGGTCGATTCAAAGACCCACGTCGCCCACATGCAAGGCGGTGATTTTTACGGCTCTGAAAAAAGCCACACAGTGGCCGAGGCGACCAACGTGCGCTTAGTCTTTGCGGGAGCGGACGGCTCCGAAAGGGAAATGAAGGGCGCCTTCGCATTGCAAGCGGGTGAAATCATTGACGCGGCGGTGATGGACGTGAAGCGCTTGAAGGCATTTGCCCGAGAACAAATGGCCGATGCGAAAGCCAGCGGCGTTCTGTTCTCATTGCATTTGAAAGCGACCATGATGAAGGTGTCCGACCCGATTTTATTCGGGGTGTTCGTCGAGGCTTTCTTCGCTCCGGTGTTTGAAGGGTTCCGCAACGAGCTCGAAGCGGCCGGAGTGGATTCGCGCAATGGCTGGGGCGATGTGGTCAACAAAATGGACGCGCTCCCGGCCGATGTGCAGGTGCGCATGAATGAAGCCATTGAGGCTTCCTTCGCGGCCGGACCGGATTTGGCCATGGTCGATTCCGATCGCGGCATCACGAATTTGCACGTGCCATCGGACGTGATCATCGATGCGTCGATGCCGGCGATGATTCGGAACTCGGGCCAAATGTGGGACAAAGCCGGCGCCACCCGCGACACGAAAGCGGTCATTCCAGATCGTTCGTACGCCGGCGTCTACCAAGCCACGATCGACTTTTGCAAGGCCAACGGCGCCCTCGACCCGCGCACCATGGGCAGCGTATCCAACATCGGCCTCATGGCGCAAAAAGCGGAAGAATATGGCTCGCACGACAAAACATTCGAATTCCCAGGAGATGGCGTGATCCGCGTCATCGCAACCGACGGTTCAACGCTGCTCGAACAAGCTGGCAACGCGGGCGATATTTTCCGCATGTGCCAGGTGAAGGATGCGCCCATTCAGGATTGGGTGAAGTTGGGCGTGAAGCGCGCTCGGGCGACGGGCAATCCAGCGGTTTTCTGGCTCGATGCCCACCGCGCCCACGCTGCGGAATTGATCAAAAAGGTACGCGCCTACCTGCCGAACCACGACACCGACGGTCTCACGATTGAAATCCTCTCTCCTGTCGACGCCACCACGTATTCCTTGGAACGCATCGTAAAGGGGCAGGACACGATTTCGGTAACCGGCAATGTTTTGCGTGATTACCTCACCGACCTCTTCCCCATCCTCGAGGTGGGCACTTCAGCAAAAATGCTGTCCATCGTGCCGCTCATGAACGGCGGTGGGTTGTTTGAGACGGGCGCTGGAGGCTCTGCCCCGAAGCACGTTCAGCAATTGCAGGCACAGAACTACCTGCGCTGGGACAGCTTGGGTGAATTCTTGGCGCTGGCCGTTTCACTCGATCATTACGCCGATCAAACGGGCAACGAAGATGCACGCATCCTCGGAGCCTGCCTCGATGACGCGACCAGTCGATTCCTCGACGAAGACAAGAGCCCGACGCGCCGAATCGGCGGCATCGACAACCGCGGTTCGCATTTCTACCTTGCCCTTTACTCGGCGGAGGCATTGGCCGCTCAATCGGAAAGCGCGGCTTTGCAATCGGCGTTTAGCCAACTCGCCACAGACATGCGTGCCGCAGAAACGACCATCGTCGAAGAACTGATTGCGGTGCAAGGCTCCTCTGCCGACACGGGCGGGTACTACCGCATGGACGATGCAAAGGCCGCTGCCATCATGCGACCTTCGGCCACCTTGAATGCGCTGATCGGCTGATTCGATTCAGCGTGAAAGCATAAAAAAAGGGGAGTCACCGTGCGGTGCTCCCCTTTTTCGTTCAGTTGTTTCGTCTTATTGATACACCCGCACATAATCAACAGCCATGAAGACCGGGAACGTGGTGGTTTCATCTGGATAACCCGGCCAGTTGCCACCGACAGCCACATTCAAAAGGAAGAAGAACGGGTTGTTGAACGGATACGGTTGGCCGTTCATCATGCTGGGGTTGATGTTGAAGAACACCTCGTCATCCATGATGAAATCGATGTTGTCCTCCGACCAGTCTATGGAAAAAACGTGGAATTCACCGTCAAAATGATCGGGATAGATGCTGGTGGATGCACCTTGGTGGTTCCAGCTGGGCCAATCGGCGCCCCAGTGTGCCGTGCCGTGCACGGTACCGGGCAGGTGCCCCAACAGCTCCATGATGTCGATTTCCCCGCATGCAGGCCAGCCTACGTCCGGGTAATTCCCTCCCAACATCCAAATCGCCGGCCAAATGCCCTGTCCCTTCGGAAGCAAGGCACGGCAGTCGATTCGGCCATACTGGAATTCTTGTAAATCAAGCGACTTCAAACGCGCAGAAGTGTACGCGTTTTCCCCCACCTTCTCTGCTTTGATGAAGAGTTTTCCGTCGGCAACAAAGCTGTTGTTCGCACTATTCGTATACGTCTGTAGCTCGTTGTTTCCCCAGCCTCCGCTCCCGTTACCGAGATCGTACGTCCAATTTGAAAGGTCGATTTCTGTGCCGTCAAATTCATCCGCCCAAACGAGTTCCATGCCCTCGTACGAATCGGCTGCATTGTAGCCCTCGTCTGAAATGTAAATGAGGTTGTCATCGTTGCGAATACCGACAGTAACCGAAGGCTCACCGATTTTGATGTACGCGTTGACCGCATTGCTCAACGTCAGCTCGAACTGCTCATCCGATTCGAGGTACTCATCAATGAGCAACTCAATGGCGATTTTCTGAGACGTTTCACCCGGAGCAAACACCAAGTTTCCACTTACCGCAGTGTAGTCTTATCCCGCAATAGCCGTGCCGTCGACCGTCGTATAATCGACCATCACGGTTTCCGTGTGAGTGGAACCTAAAACCACCTCCACTTCGATTTGTGCAAAATCCTCGGTCTCAAAGACAGAAACCGCATTTGCCCATCGGATTTCCGGCGGATTCGAAGGTTCGGGTTCCCCACAGCCTTCACAGGAGCTCAATAACACGGCCACTCCCAACAGCCCGTACATCAATCGATTCATCTTCGCTATTTTCTATTTCTCGCGTGATCCATCCGCGACTTAGTCTACCACGAATGTTAGGGTAAACCAACCCGCCGCTTGCTGGCAATCGCCGGTTTGAATCGGCCCGTGTATCACCAAACGGTCTTCGGTCAGCTCCAGAATGTCATACGCTGGACCCGAATCCCATACGCCCATGAAACCACACAAGGTCTCAGAGAATGAAGATAGGTTGATTTGGTCTTCACCTGAGGTACCTGTTCCTTCGGTATAAAAGTAAGCCGTGGGATCGATGGCGATTTCTGTTTCGACGTATCCTTCGAATGGATTCATCGTGCTGCCGTTGTTGTTGTAGATGTAAACTCCATCTTCCGTGAACTGGTAGCGGTCATCGTATTGGAACGTCTCCAATCCCGCGGGCG
>JBMSHA010000109.1:0-6564 GCA_049416245.1 Flavobacteriales bacterium
GTCAGATCCTTTGTGTATGGCGATCCCCAATCCTTCCTTCAGTTCTTTGAAGTTGGGTTTGAAAAGCGTAACGCCTTGGTAAGAATGGAAGTGCCTGAATTTGGGGTCAACCGCAGTGCGAATTCCGAGGGTTTGGCAGGTAGATAAAACCGATGCGATGACGTTGTTTGTGAGCACACCCTTATCGTAGTCCTCGAAAATTACCACGTCAATTTTCTGCGTGTGCAGCAATTCCGTGCAGGCTGCAACGACGGCCGATTCCAATTCCGGTTCAATATCCGAGGCCATTTCCTCGTCAACCCGCAGCAGCTGTTGACCGTTGCTGATGACGCGTGTTTTAACGGTAGTGGGGCGGTTTTCGTCAGTAACCAATGCGGCCGTACCTACTTGCAGTCGTTGGAGAATTCGTTTGATTTCATCCCCAGCATCATCGGATCCGATGACCGCGGCAACCTCCACTTTGGCGCCCAAGGCGACGAGGTTTTTGACCACATTCGCAGCCCCTCCAAGCCTTCTCTCGCGCTGTTGTACGTCAACGATGGGAACCGGTGCTTCAGGTGAAATGCGATTCACATGCCCAATCAGGTACGCATCGAGCATTACATCGCCGACCACCAAAGCCGTGATTTCATTCACCCGTTGCAAGGCTGCTTGAGCATCCATGCCACGAAGGTAGTTCACCGAAAGTTATCCTAGTGCAGCTACAGCGCGAGAAATCCGCTGAATGGCTTCTCTTAATTGGCCTTCAGATGCGGCGTACGAAAGTCGAATGCACTCAGGGGTTCCGAACGATCCCCCGCCAACTGTGGCGACGTGCGCCTCTTCAAGTAAATACATGGCCATATCCTCCGCATTCTGAATGGTGCGGCCCTTGGCTGATTTACCGAAGAGTTCGCTAACATCGGGAAACAGATAGAATGCCCCCATGGGTTTGTTCACTTTCAACCCTGGGATGCTGCGGAGTCCTTCAATCATGAGGTCACGGCGCTTCAAAAACGCTTCACGCATCTCATCTGCGATGGACGGGTCAGCTGACACCGCCGCCCCGGAAGCCACTTGAGCAATGCTACAGGGCGCAGAAGTTACCTGCCCTTGAATTTTAGAGCATGCCTTGGCAATCCAAGCTGGGGCACCGATGTAGCCCAAACGCCATCCGGTCATGGCAAACCCTTTCGATACGCCATTGACGGTGATGACTCGATCTTTCAAACCGTCAATGGTGCCCATGGAGCAGTGCTCACCGGTGAAATTGATGAGTTCATAGATTTCATCGCTGATAATGTATACCTGAGGGTGTCGGAGCAATACTTCAGCCAACGCCTCGATTTCAGGGCGCGTGTAAACCGATCCGGATGGGTTACAAGGTGAGGAGTAAATCAACAGCCGCGTTTGCGGTGTGATGGCTGCTTCCAATGCTGCGGGTTGGATTTTAAAATCATCCTCAATCCGTGTAGGAAGGATTTTTGAGGTTCCTCCAGCCAGGGCGACCATATCCGAGTAGCTCACCCAATACGGCGCTGGAAGGATCACTTCCTCGCCTGGATCGACCAGTGAGAGCACAACATTGGTGATGCTTTGCTTCGCTCCATTTGAAACCACAATTTGATCTGGGGTGTAGTGGAGCCCATTGTCCCGTTTGAATTTGGCACAAATGGCTTCCCTGACATCCGCTAGACCTGGCACAGGTGTGTAATGCGTGATGTTGTCTTGAATGGCCTTAATCCCAGCGGCTTTCAGTGGTTCCGGCGTATCAAAATCAGGTTCGCCCAGGGAAAGGGAAATAACATCGACACCCGCTGCCTTTAATTCGGTTGCCTTTCGGGCCATGGCAATGGTGGCGGACTCAGACAGTCGATTCAGAAGTTGGGAAGTGCGCTGTTCCATGAAGAAGGTGTCAATATGCGTTCAATCTACTTTCAAAGCACAAAAATACCTCCCGTGTTCACAGGGCCGTCAATTCACGAAAAAAATAACGCTCAGCGGTTTGGAGGGAGCATCCACAACCCCATGAAGGTAATGAGCCCGTTGACCGGCAACAAGGCAAAACCAAAACTGAAATCGAATTGTGATTTGAAGGTCCATTCCAATCCGAAGCAAATAATGGGGCTCAGCAAAGCCACCAGAGGTATGAGTCGATCGGAAGGGCGCATCTTCGTCGCCAAACCAAATGCGAACAAGCCCAAAAGCGGGCCGTATGTGTAATTGGCTGCCGTGAAGATGGCTGAAACCACGCTGGTATCCTGCGCAGTGCTGAAAAGCATGATGACGAGGAACAACAAAACCGCTACACCCGCATGCACTTTTTTTCGCCAAGAAATGGCTTGGCTTGATTCCCGGGACTCGGTCTTCAAAAGGTCTACACAGATGGAAGTGGTGAGCGCTGTCATGGCGCTGTCTGCGCTGCTGAATGCAGAAGCCAACAAGCCGATGAGAAAGACCAACCCCAGTCCCCAACTCAACGATCCTCCCAACGCCACCTCCGGGTACAATCCGTCTGCACGAACGACTTCGATTCCCGCATGTTCTGCCCACAGATAAAGCAGCACGCCTAGCGCAAGAAACATCAAGTTGACGAAGACCAGCACAACAGAAAACGACCCCATGTTCCAACGCGCTTCCTGCAAATTGCGGCAGGCCAAATTTTTCTGCATCATGTCCTGATCCATGCCCGTCATGGCCGTTGCGACAAAGGCTCCGGCAATGAAGTGTTTCACCGCATGATTTGGCGCGCGCCAATCCTCCCAAACCCACATGTCGCTCATTTGGCTTTCTCGAATCCGTCCCAATGCTTCAACAAACGTCCAATCCATAGCCGATACGATGGCGGCAGCCGAAGCCACAACCGCGATGAGCATGGCGGCGGTTTGCAGCGTATCCGTCCAGACGATGGTGCCCAACCCGCCTTGTCGTGTGTACGCCCAAATCACCGCAATGATGGTAAAAACGGCCAAGGCATAACCTGCGGTATGATCCCAGCCAAAAGGCTCGAGCACAAACATCTTGAGCACCATAGCAATGAGAAACAACCGAAATGAAGCCCCAATGGTGCGGGAAAGAATGAAAAAACTAGCCCCCGTGATGTAGGCACCGTTTCCAAAACGATTAGCAAAGTACCCGTAGATGCTGGTCAATCCCGTTCGATAATACAACGGGAGTAAAACGCCCATGATGAATGCATAGCCCACGAGGTAGCCGAGCACCATTTGCATGTACGAAAACCCTTGTGACGCGACCCAACCGGGTACACTGATGAACGTGACACCGGACAGTGAGGCACCCAACATGCCAAATGCCACGGCGTACCACGGCGCCGATTTTCCAGCGATGAAGAAATGCTGGTTCTCGCCTGAGTCACCCGAAAGCCGCGACGTAAAGTGGGATATAGCGAGCAACAAGATGACGTAGCCTAGAAAGATGGAGAGCACCAATGTTGGATTCATATGCCAAAGATGCGGAACCCCCTGTAAATTTGCTCCATGGAAATTCCATCGAGGTTGATCGAGACCGCCGTTGACCAGATGGCATCGTTACCAGGAGTCGGTCGAAAAACGGCGCTCCGACTCGTGCTGCATTTGCTTGGAAGGACAGAAGAGCAGGTCGCGTCTTTTTCAGAGGCTTTCATGCAAATGAAAAGTGGAATCCACGCATGCACAGAATGCCACAATTTGACCGAATCCGAAGTTTGCTCCATTTGCTCAGATGTGACCCGACTTCGGGATTCCATTTGCGTCGTGGAGGACATCCGAGACTTACTGGCGCTGGAGGCGACAGGACAATACCGGGGCAAATACCACGTTTTGGGTGGAGTCATCAGTCCCATGGACGGAATCGGCCCGAATGATTTGCACATAGGAACTTTGGTGGAACGATTGACAGGAATGGATACATCAACGGAACAAGTGGAGGTCATTTTTGCCTTGCCAGCCACGATGGAAGGTGAAACGACTGCATTCTATTTGTTCAGGAAGTTGGCCCCTTTGAATGTGCGGGTGACTGCCATCGCACGAGGCTTGGCTGTGGGAGAAGATTTGCAACACGCCGATGAGGCCACACTCGTGCAGAGCTTGCGCCAAAGGCTTCCTTACACAACGTAACTTCGGGCTGTGGACGTCTCCGTCATCATTGTCAATTATAACGTAGAGCATTTCCTTTCGCAGTGTCTCGAGTCCGTTCGGCGGGGAATTGCCCGTTTGGCATCAGAAGGGAAAACCGGCGAGGTCGTGGTCGTTGACAACCATTCATTGGATGGTTCCTGTGCGATGGTGCGGACGCAATTTCCTGAAGTGAAATTGCTGGCGTTGAATGACAACCTGGGGTTTGCAAAAGCCAACAACTTGGCGATGAAAGAGGCGCAAGGGCGCTGGGTGTTGTTGCTCAATCCCGACACAGTCATCCAGGAATCAACATTGTTGCAATGCCTGACCTACGCAGATTCCCACCCAGAATTGGGCGGAATGGGTGTTCCCATGGTGGATGGAAATGGACGGTATTTGCCGGAATCCAAGCGCGGCATTCCTACGCCATCCGCGGCATTCTGGAAAATATCGGGATTGTACAGATTGGCGCCGCGTTCTCGTAAACTCAATCGCTACTACCTCGGTCACCTCCCGGAGAACGAAACCCATCCCATTGAAATTCTGAGCGGCGCGTTTATGTGGATGCGCAAAGAAGCTTTGGATCAAGTCGGTCTCCTGGATGAGCGGTATTTTATGTATGGAGAAGATATTGATTTGAGTTGGCGCATCCTGAAGGGAGGCTGGCAGAACCATTACTTCGCTGCGACATCCATCATTCATTACAAAGGCGAGAGCACAAAGAAGGGCTCGTTGAACTACGTTTTGGTGTTCTACCGGGCCATGCAAATTTTCGCAAAAGCGCATTTTTCGGGGCCTGGCGCACGAGCCATGCATGCCTTGATCCAACTCGCGATTTATGCCCGTGCCAGCTTGGCCATCGCAGCACGGGTGTGGCATGCCGTTCAGTTGCCTTTGCTGGAATGGGCTTTGATTTGGGCTGCGCTCACCGGATTGCTCCAAGGTTACGGAGCCTGGCAATCCATCGCGTATCAATGGGAATTGACTACCCCTGCCATGGCTTTGTATGCCTTGATATGGATGGTGTCCGTAAAAATCCAAGGTGGGTATGACCGTCCTTGGAGGTGGGGGGCGCTTGCGAAAGGGGTCCTGACGGGATCGGTGGTTTTGTTGGCTACATACGGTCTTTTGCCCGATGAAATCAGGTTCAGTCGGGCCATCTTACTCATAGGCACCGTTGCGGTGCCATTGATTTTTATGTTAACCCGGGGGGTGGTCCCGGCTGCAAGAGGAAGACATGCGGATTATCGGCCGAGTCGCCTGTATGTTGCAGGTGCGGTTGAGCTGGAACGAATTCGAGAATTATTGCGCAGCCAAGATGTTCTTGAACCCATAGAACTGGGCCCCGTGTATGCTTTGAATCCTAAGGATGGAGATTTGCAAGATGCGGATGGGTACCGTTGGTTGGGGGGAGTCTCAGATTTACATGAGGCCATTCGGGTGCACGGATTCAATGAAGTCGTCATGAGCGGCCGGGATGTTTCAGCTACCCAAATGATCCAGGCCATGAGTGCGATGACAAATCGAGCCATTCGATTCCGGATAGCTTGGACAGACGGAGGTCAAATTGTGGGAGCGGGCGGACCGGAGAGTGGAAGCGTTACGGAGCATCAACATGCCATTTTCACGCCGCGTGCACGCCGGCAGAAGCGACTGACGGACATTGCGATTTCCACGGCCGTATTGATGGCGGCGCCTGTGCTTATGTTTCGACGTCAGGGGGCTTGGTTGATTTCCGCGCTGGAAGTGTTGATGATCCAGAAAACTTGGGTGGGGTATGCCGTTCCATCTGAATCGCCCGAGGCTCCTCAGATGCGATCGTATGTTTTTCAACGGGTTGAGCATGTGAGAGATAGGGTCAATCAGCGAAAGCTATTAACCTACATTCGTGATTATCGATGGACAATCGATGTTCAAGTCATCTGGGAAGCCTTAATTTCGTACCGCGCAATACATCGCCATGGCAGTAATTGAAATCTTGTTACCGAAGATGGGGGAGAGCGTGGCAGAAGCCACGATTACCAAGTTTGTCGTCAATCCCGGTGAACAGACCGAAGCGGACGAACCCTTGGTTGAAATTGCAACCGACAAAGTGGACAGCGAAGTACCCGCTCCTGAAGATGGAACATTGGTCGAATGGTTGGTGCAAGAAGGCGACGTGGTTGCCGTTGGTCAGGCGATTGCCAAATTTGAAATTGATGGTGATGCTGCGGCCGCACCCTCCGCTTCGGCAGTAGCACCGGCACCGACGCCTGTTCTCGGCGACGTCACGCCCGAGACCTTCGCTGGCGGCCGCACCCTCCGCTTCGGCAGTAGCACCGGCACCGACGCCTGTTCCTGAACCAAAGCCCGCGCCCGTGTCAACTCCATCAGCGGAAGTTGTCGAGGCGTTGCAAGCGCCGCTTGCTCCTGCAGGGCCGCTGGATCAGATGCCCGCTCGCATGGGCGCGAACGGTCGGGTTTATTAACC
>JBMSHA010000110.1:0-6558 GCA_049416245.1 Flavobacteriales bacterium
GTGGACTTCAGTCGGCGGCATTTCGCGCGCAGTTCGAAAATGCTCAAGGCCGGTGTATCGTCTATGTAGAGAGGCGCATCGGACAACTTTCCTATCCGTTCGTGGAGTTGTGTGTATTCATGAGGCTGAAGGCTGCCCTTTCGGAACTTATCGGAACTGATCTCGGTCTCGGCAGAAATGAGACGCTGCACCAATTGGACCGCTGACATCTCCAACGAAAACACCGCGACCGGGACGTTGTACTCCACCGTGATATTCCGCGCCATGGTCAAAACAAACGCAGTTTTACCCATACCCGGACGCGCCGCCAAAACGATCATATCCGATTTTTGGAAACCGCCCGTGATGCGATCCAAATCCACGAACCCAGTAGACACGCCGCTCACGCCACCCTCTTGGTTGCGTGCGTTATCGATGTCCTCCAGCGCCTGCCGCATGATGCTACTCATGGATTCATAGCTCTTGCGGATGTTGCCTTGCGCTACTTCAAACAACTGCGATTCGGCCTCATCCAACAAATCCAGCACATCGGTTGTCTCCTCAAATGCCTTTTGGGTGATGATACTGGAAACGCGAATCAACTCGCGCTGAATGTATTTCTGTGCGATGATCCGCGCGTGGGCTTCGATGTTGGCCGTACTCGCCACCCGAGCGGTCAGAGCCGCTACGGCTTGAGCCCCTCCCACTTGCTGCAAATCGCCCAATTTCCTCAGCGCCTCAGTAACGGTGAGGATGTCAATGGGTTCCGATGCGTGAAAGAGGTCCACAATCGCCTGGTAAATTCGGCGGTGGGCATCGCGGTAAAAACTCTCCGGTTTCAACACGTCAATGACCGCGTTCACGGCAGCCTGCTCCATCATCATCGCACCCAACACCGCCTCCTCCAACTCCAATGCCTGGGGTTGGATTTTACCCAGAACTTCTGGGGCCATAGATGGGTTTTGGTTTCCTCGCGGGCGAACGCGGGCGACAGAAGAATCGGTGGAAAATGAATCGTTCATGGTGATAGGGAGGGTGAAGGTAGGGAATGGAATCGTCCTGAGCCGCACGGATAATCCACAACGCATTGACAAGGTTTTCAACCATGCGCCTAACCCGCTAATTTTGAGCCATGCACCGACATTTTTTGACGTCCATTCTATTCGGGTTTCTGTTGATTACCGGATGTGATCGCGATAAAGAACCCCCGAGCGTCCTCATCACCGAACCCGGTTTTGACGGGATGGACGTTCAGTTTGGAGACGTGTTTTTCGTCGAATTCGAAGTCACCGACGACCGCTCCGATGGCGGGATTTGGCGAGTGGAGCTGCGTGCAAACGATGGCGTGACCGTCCGCACTGCGCAGGCGGGTTTGTGGGAGGATGCGACGACAGGACGATTGATCACCGCCTTTGCTTTGGATGCCGCTTACTGGCCGACGTCGGAAATGACCTTGGCAGTCGTAGCAGATGATGCCGCGGGAAATCGTGCGGCCGCTTTCCGGGACTTCGATTACACGGCGGCGGCCGATATCCCCTCCACCTTTGCCATCCTCACCGACGAAGCCGACGGCACATCGTCCATCACGCGCATCAGCGCAGAAGGGGAATCTTTGGGAACTTGGAGCGGGCTTCCGGAAGCCCACCAATTCGCGTTTGCCAACGGCGTTTTGGCGTTGGCCGATGCGAGTGCGGCTACCGTGCACTTATTGGATTGGTCAAATGGCGACGATGCAGGAGTGTGGACCGATGCCACAACCGATGGTGAGGAACCGTTGATCCGCAGCATCAAACCCCTGGGTATTCAAGCCGGTTTCATCGTTGCGCATGCCGGCGGCATTGTAGCCATCGATCCGTCGGGAGCCCTCTTGTTTGAAAGGTTCACAGAGGCGCCGTGGACTCCCGTGGATGTGACATTTGAAGGCACAACCTGCATCGCATGGGAGCAAAACCCAGCCACCGGCAACCACCGCGTTCGTTCATGGGACTTCCAAACTGGGGCGACCGGTCCCATCGTCAACCTCGCCGCAGCCCCCGCAGGATGGGGTGCCGTTGGGATGCAATCCTCGGCGACGTCCGGCAACCTCGCCCTGCTTTCCGAGTCGAACGGCTTGACGTTGTGCGCAACGGTGAGCGGAGCGCTCAACGATTTGTGCGGACTGTTGGGCGAAGGCGCAATGCTCGCTGGACCGCAACATTCAGCGGGACTCGGAGGGGATAAGGTGGTGTATGCCCGGGGATCGGATGTGTGCGTGCAATCGATTGGACCGGTCACAAGCGGCAGTGTGTGGCCGGTGCCCGGAACGATTGAACGCATGCGAAGCGCCAACGACGAAGCCGTTGAATTTCTTGTTTCAGATGAAACGGGGAGGGCCATGTGGCGCTGGATCGCCGCGGATTTGGCACCGGAATTGGCCATAAACGGGCTGCCAATGAACACCGTCGACGTCTTGCTTGTTAATGAATAGTAATGGCAGCAACTCGCCGCTAGTGTGAGTTAATTTCGCCTCGTCGGAAATGGTCCGGCTCTGATTTTCTTCATCACATTCCGCTCATGTTGCAGTATCCCCAGGAAGAACCTGATTTTGGCGTTGCACTGTCGACCAGCTTGGTTTTATTTGGTTTTGACGGAACCGACCTCCAAATCTTGCTCGCTCGCAGCACGCGACCGCCCCACCAAGGTGCGCTCTTTCTCCCCAGTCGCTACCTCAATAAGGAGGACGAACTGATGCTCTCGGCGCGGAAAATGTTCGAGCAGCTTTTCGGCTATGAAGACCCGACCATGATCGAGCAATTGCAAGCATTTGGAAAGGTATTTCGCCACCCCGGCGGGCGCGTCATCAACGTCGCCCACTATGCGCTGGTCCGCAAAGATGACTTCTTGGCCGAAAACTGGGACAAACACGACATGCAGTGGGTGCCGTTCCGCCAAGTACCGGATTTGGCCTTTGACCACAACGAAATCGTGGACTATGCCAAAGAGCGCCTCAAGCGCCGCGTCAAGCGCCGGCCAGTCGGATTCCGGCTGCTGCCCGACGAATTCACGTTGGGCCAGCTTCAAAACCTCTATGAAACTGCACTCGGAAAGAATTTCGACAAGCGAAACTTCCGCAAAAAGCTTTTCAAAACCACGCTACTCGTGGATTTGGATAAAAAAGCCGACGGCCTCGCACCCGGCCAGCACAAGGGCTCTCAACTTTTCAGCTTCAACAACGAGAAGTACCAAAAGATGAAAATCCAGGGGTACGATTTCTTGTTCTGAGTTGAGGGGGGATTTATGGCGGGGTTACACTCCTAACGCAGCCTTCACAGCGTCCACAGCGTCGAGCTTTTCCCACGGGAACAGCTCCACCGTTACGTTCACCTCATTGCCCTCCGGGCTCACAAAGCGCTTTTGCTTGGTCTCCGGCTGACGCCCCATGTGGCCGTATGCCGCGGTCTCCTCATAAATCGGCGTGCGCAATTTGAAGTGCTGCTCGATGTGGTAAGGCTTGGTTGGGAACAATGGCTGAATTTTCGCTGCCAACTCGCCGTCCTTCATGCCGACCTTACTCGTACCGTACGTATTGACATAAAAACCAACAGGTTCTGCGACTCCGATTGCGTATGCAAGCTGCACCAGCACCTCATCGCATGCTCCGGCCGCGACCAAATTCTTCGCGATGTAGCGCGCCGCGTAGGCCGCTGAACGGTCCACCTTCGACGGATCTTTACCGCTGAACGCACCGCCACCGTGGGCGCCGCGGCCGCCGTAAGTGTCGACGATGATCTTGCGGCCGGTGAGGCCCGTATCGCCGTGCGGCCCACCGATGACAAACTTGCCCGTTGGGTTCACGTGCAGCTTGATGTCGTCCCCAAACAAAGCTTGCACCTCAGCACTCATCTGTGCTTTTACGCGCGGAATCAAAATGTCCTGAACGTCCTGCTTGATTTTCGCAAGCATCGCCGGCTCGCTGTCGAAATCGTCGTGCTGCGTGGAAACCACGATAGCCTCGATGCGTTCGGGCGCGTTGTCGTCTGCGTATTGAATGGTCACCTGCGACTTCGAGTCAGGACGCAGGTAAGGCATCGGACTCGGTGATTCGCGGCGGATGGCGGCCAACTCTTGGAGCAGCCGGTGCGACAAATCCAACGGCAACGGCATGTAGTTCGCGGTCTCCCGGCATGCATAGCCGAACATCATCCCTTGGTCCCCGGCGCCTTGCTCTTCGGGGTTGCTGCGCTCAACTCCCTGATTGATGTCGCTCGATTGCTCGTGAATCGCACTCAAAACGCCACACGATTGCGCCTCAAACATGTAATCGCTTTTCGTGTAACCGATGCGGCTGATGACATCGCGCGCAATGGACTGCACATCGAGGTAGGCACTGCTTTTCACCTCGCCGGCGAGGATCACTTGGCCCGTGGTCACCAAGGTTTCGCACGCCACCTTCGACGAAGGATCGAATGCTAAAAATTGGTCAATCAACGCGTCACTGATTTGGTCAGCAACCTTATCTGGGTGTCCTTCAGAAACGGACTCGGAGGTAAAAAAGTAGCTCATGATATTCGACGCAAATGTAAACAAGTCACATTTCGTTTGCTCAACCTCCCTTCGTATCTTTGCCATGCTTATCGCGAAAGACGGAGGGAAATAGGCCCTATGATGTCTTGGCAACCCGGGAAAGAGGCCGGGTGCCACATCCTACCAGCCCGGCTTACGAGCCGCGATGGAAAGATGAGCAACCGGCGGCCCGCCACCTGCGGCTTTCGCGCGAGCAAACTACTTCAACCGTATAAAGCGCTGCGCATGCCGAACGATTCCATTATGATTGCAAACGTTGCTCCTCGAACGGATGCGCTATTGCGTGCTGCCGAAAAACGAATTCTGGTGCTCGATGGCGCTATGGGCACCATGATCCAACGCCACCGCCTCGAAGAATCCGATTTTCGAGGCGACGCGTATGCCAACCATGCACTTCCCTTGAAAGGCAACAACGATGTGTTGTCCGTTACACGTCCGGAAGTCATCCAAGGCATTCACGAAGCTTATTTAGAGGCCGGAGCCGACATCATCGAAACCAACACCTTCAGCTCTACCTCCATTGCCCAAGCCGATTACGGCCTGGAATCTGAAGCCTTTGAATTGAATCGTGCTTCTGCGGCTGTTGCCCGGGAAGCGGCCGATGCCCAGACGGAACGCACGCCGGACCGACCGCGTTTCGTGGCCGGCGCACTGGGCCCGACCAACAAAACCGCATCGCTTTCGCCGGATGTCAACAACCCCGGTTTCCGGGCCATCACCTTTGACGAATTGGTGGCGGCATATCGCGAGCAGGCGCTGGGCCTGATGGCCGGCGGGGCGGATATCCTGCTCATCGAAACCATCTTCGATACGCTGAACGCAAAAGCGGCTTTGTTCGCTGCTCAAGAAGCCTTCGAATCTGCCGGTTTCGAATTGCCCATCATGATTTCGGGCACCATCACAGATGCCTCAGGTCGCACGCTTTCGGGCCAAACCACGGAAGCGTTCTTGATCTCAATGAGCCACCTGCCGCTGTTCAGCATCGGTTTGAACTGCGCATTGGGTGCGGAACAACTGACGCCATATTTGGAAGTACTGGCTCAGCACGCGCCGTGTCGTGTGAGTGCTTACCCGAATGCAGGCCTTCCCAACGAAATGGGCGAGTATGATCAGGGTCCCGCGGCCATGGCAGCAGCAGTCCGCCCCTTCTTAGAGCGAGGGTGGATCAATGTCATCGGCGGATGCTGCGGAACCACACCCGACCACATTCGAGCTATCGCAGAAACCGCTGCACAATTCGCTCCCCGTCCCGTCCCTTCAAACGCCGTATTGGCATGAGCGCACGCACCCTTGAATTGGCCGGCCTCGAGCCGTTGATTGTTACGAAAGAGTCCAATTTCGTCAACATCGGTGAACGCACCAACGTCACCGGGAGCCGCAAATTTGCCCGCCTCATTCGCGAAGGCGATTATGAAGCGGCATTGGCCATTGCCCGGGAGCAGGTCGAGGGCGGCGCCCAAATCATTGACGTCAACATGGACGAAGGCCTGATTGACGGCGAACACGCGATGACCACGTTCCTGAATTTGATCGCCGCTGAGCCCGATATCGCGCGCGTTCCCATCATGATCGACAGTTCAAAGTGGAGCATCATCGAAGCCGGGTTGAAGGTGGTCCAAGGCAAGTGCGTGGTCAATTCGATTTCCCTGAAAGAAGGAGAGAATGAATTCCTGCGGCAAGCTCGCTTGATTCGCCGATACGGGGCCGCCACTGTGGTCATGGCATTCGACGAACAGGGTCAAGCCGACTCGTACGAACGCCGCATCGAAATTTGTGAACGCGCCTACCGATTGCTCACCGAGCAAGCGAATTTTCCTGCTCGCGACATCATTTTCGATCCTAACATTTTCCCTGTCGCGACCGGGATGGAAGAACACCGGAGGAATGCATTGGATTTCATCGAAGCGACACGGTGGATTCGCAAACACCTTCCCGGCGCTCACGTAAGTGGTGGCGTGTCGAACATCAGTTTCTCCTTCCGCGGCAACGACGCCGTGCGGGAAGCCATGCACTCTG
>JBMSHA010000111.1:0-6523 GCA_049416245.1 Flavobacteriales bacterium
GAGAGCGAGCAAAAAAATCCAGTGTTCATAACAAAAAACTTCGCGATTGCCGAATCCACCTGAGTGATAAGAAAGACCGAAACGAAGAAACCACGTTGTTCATCACGGAGGGTGATTCAGCTTCTGGAAGTATTACCAAAGCGCGAGATGTCCAAACGCAAGCCGTATTCAGTTTAAAAGGAAAGCCGCTCAATTGTTATGGATTGACGAAGAAGGTGGTCTACGAAAATGAGGAGTTCAGTCTTCTGCAAGCTGCATTGGATATTGAGGATGGACTGGATAACCTACGCTACAACAACGTGGTGATTGCCACGGATGCAGATGTGGACGGTATGCACATTCGCTTACTGTTGATTACGTTTTTCTTACAGTTCTTTCCTGATTTGGTGAAGCGCGGCCACCTGTATGTGCTTCAGACACCGTTATTCCGGGTAAGGAATAAAAAAGAAACTCGCTATTGTTACAGCGAAACTGAAAAGCAAGAAGCGCTCAGCGCCCTTGGTAGCAAGTCTGAAATCACCCGGATTAAAGGTTTAGGCGAAATCAGTGCATATGAATTTCGACATTTCATCGGTGAGGATATTCGCCTCGACACGGTCGTGATTGGAAAGGAGAGTAGAATTAAGGAGATGATGACGTTTTTCATGGGTAAAAACACACCAGACCGCCAGAGTTTTATCATTGAGAACTTGAGGGTTGAGAAAGATTTGGTTGAAGAATGAGTGAAGAAATGCCACCGGTGGATCCGGAAGAAAACGAGGGGATCAACGAAGGCGGCAACGAAGGCGCTTTCACAAAGGGCGATGCATCCGAACTTGAGGAAGGGTTGGAGCGTGTGATTCAGGTGTCCGGCATGTACAACAATTATTTCCTCGATTACGCATCCTATGTGATTCTCGAGCGTGCTGTACCGCACCAAGATGACGGATTAAAGCCTGTGCAGCGCAGGATTTTGCACAGCTTGGACGAAATGGACGACGGCCGGTTCCACAAAGTGGCCAATGTCATTGGAAACACCATGAAGTATCACCCGCACGGGGACGCTTCCATCGGTGATGCGATGGTCCAAATCGGCCAGAAGGAATTGCTGTTGGATTGCCAAGGGAACTGGGGGAATATTTTCACGGGTGACCGAGCTGCGGCTCCCCGATACATCGAGGTTCGGCTGAGTAAATTGGGTAAAGAGGTATTGTTCAATCCGAAAACGACGACGTGGTTGCTGAGCTACGACGGTCGGAACAAAGAACCTGAAACGTTACCCGTAAAATTCCCTCTTTTGCTGGCATCGGGAGTGGAGGGCATTGCTGTAGGATTGGCTTGCAAGACGCTACCGCACAATTTTGTGGAATTGATTGATGCGAGCATTTCAATCTTACAAGGCAAGGGATTCAAATTGTATCCCGACTTCCCGACCGGCGGAACAGCCGATGTCGAGCACTACAACGACGGCTTGCGAGGAGGAAAGGTGCGGGTTCGCGGGCGGATTGAAAAAGAGGATAACAAAACACTCATCATCCGCGAGTTGCCTTTCGGCGTAACAACAAGTTCGCTGATTGAGAGTATTCTGAAGGCCAACGATAAGGGCAAGATCAAGATCAAGCGGGTTGAGGACAATACGGCCAGTGAAGTGGAAATCGTGGTTCACTTGGCGAATAACGTCAGTCCCGACAAAACCATAGGAGCGCTCTTTGCATTCACCGATTGCGAAGTGTCGATTTCCCCCAATTCGACGGTCATTTTGAATGACAAACCCCAATTTCTCGGGGTTTCTGAACTGCTCAAAATTTCGACAGAGCGGACCAAAGAATTGCTCAAGTTGGAATTGGAGATTGAGTTGGGTGAGCTGCAGGAAAAGTGGCATTTCGCATCCCTCGAGAAAATCTTCATCGAAAATCGCATTTACCGTGACATTGAAGAGTGCGAGACTTGGGAGGAAATTCTGCAAACGATTCACGCTGGGCTCAAGCCTCACATCAAACACTTACTGCGCGAAGTGACCGATGAGGATGTCACCAGGTTGACAGAGATTCGCATCAAGCGAATTTCAAGGTTTGATGCTTTTAAAGCCGATCAGCTCATCGAAGGGTTGGAAGGCGACATCGCACAAGTCAAGCACCATCTTGCGCATTTGGTTGATTACGCCATTGAATGGTTCCGAATGCTCAAAAAGAAGTACGGAGCAGGTCGAGAACGCAAAACAGAGTTGCGCTCATTCGAATCCATTTCTCGTTCTGAAGTAGCTGTGGCAAACGTCAAGCTGTATGCGCAGATGGAAGAAGGCTTTGTCGGTTACGGATTGAAGCGCGGTGAGGGCGAACTTGTGAGTGATTGCAGCGACATTGATGATGTTATTGTCATTCGCAAGGACGGTGTCATGCAAGTGAGTAAGGTGAGTCAAAAGGCCTTTTTTGGCAAGGATATCTTGCATGTAGGGGTTTGGAAGCGAGGCGATGAACGAACCGTGTACAATTGCATCTATCTCGATGGCGCTTCAGGGCGCAGCATGATCAAGCGATTCAACGTGCCTGCCATCACCCGTGACCGCGAGTACCACATCACAAAAGGAACCCCAAAGTCGCGAATTCTCTATTTCACAGCTAATCCGAATGGGGAAGCAGAGGTTGTAACCGTATTCTTGCGCGCTCAGGCCCGATTGAAGAAGCTCAAGTTCGACATGGACTTCTCTGAAGTTGCGATACGTGGTCGCGGGGCAGGCGGAAACTTGGTTTCTAAGCACGCAATCCGCAAAATTGATTTAAGCGAGGAAGGTGTATCCACGTTGGGAGCCCGCAAGGTGTGGTATGACGAAACGGTGCGAACCTTGAATGCAGACGGCCGTGGGAAGTTATTGGGGGAATTTATGGCAGATGACCGAATCGTGGTTTTCCTGTCCAGTGGTGAATATCTGTTCACAGGGTTTGATTTGAACACCCGTTTTGACGATAAAATGATTCACCTCGAAAAGTGGCATCCGGAACGGACGGTATCGGTCGTTTATTTCGAAGGGGAGAAAGAGGATTGGTATGTCAAAAGGTTCCACGTCGAATTGACACAAAAGCCATTTTCGTTCATCGGTGAACATGAAAATTCACGTTTAGGCGTGTTGTCTACAGCGCATCATCCCTTGGTCCGGATCCGGTATAATCGCCGATTTAAGGAGACGCGTGATCGTGAAGATGAAGTGTTTGACGCATCGGATTTCATCGCAGTCAAGGGGCCGCGAGCCCTCGGGAATAAGTTGAGTCCATTACCGGTGACTGAAGTGCTTTTGGATCCATTGAATGAGGATTTGGAAGCAAATGCCGAAGCAGTATGGAAGGGAAAACACTCAACTGCGCAAAAGGAAGCAGAAGAAACTTCCGAAGTCAATGGGGAAACCAATGAAGAAACAGAAACTGAATTGAAATCAGCCGAGCCACCGGCCGTGATTGATTCGGAGTCTGAACTTGAACAAGATGCCAAAAACAGGCAAGAAGCGTCGGACAAGAAGCCTGGATCGAATAATGCGACGCAAGCAACACTTTTCTAATTTTTAATTCATGAAAACTACCGCACTGAATGGGGCAGGAATGGCATTATTTGTACTGCTCGGAATGATTTCATGCAGTTCGCCCACTTCCCATGAACCTACTTCCACTGCAGCCACAGTAGGGGAAGGATTGGAAGACGATGATTTGCGTCACCCTGAGTGGTCGAAAAATGCGACCATTTACTAAGTTAACGTTCGCCAGCACACACCAGAGGGTACATTCGCAGCTTTGGAGCAGGATTTGCCTCGGTTGAAGGGGCTGGGGGCTGACATCCTTTGGCTGATGCCCATTCATCCCATCGGTGAGGTCAACCGAAAGGGGGGGGAGAATGCGAACAATTACATGGTGCAGCCTGGCTCCTCAAGCCTGGGAAGCCCTTACAGCGTGAAAGATTATTATGCTGTAAATCCTGATTTCGGAACGGAAGATGATTTGCGCTCATTGACGGAAGCGGCCCACGCGCTTGGCATGAAGGTCATTTTAGACTGGGTGGCCAATCATACTGCATTCGATAGCAAATGGACTGAGGATCATTTGGAGTATTTTCTGTTGGACGATGTTGGAAATCTTCAACCTCCATCAGGAACGGATTGGTGGGATGTGACTCAATTGGACTGGGGCAATGGCAAGGTAAACGGTCTGTATGACGCCATGGCGGATGCTTTGGAATTTTGGGTGCGTGAATGCGGAGTGGATGGATACCGCTGTGATGTCGCAGAAAAAGTCCCAACGGATTTTTGGGATAAAGCTCGCCGTCAATTGGAGCGTGTGAACCCTGAGGTTTTCATGCTCGCTGAAGCCGAAGTTCCTGAGCACCACAAACGAGCATTTGATATGTCGTACGGTTGGGAAATGCACCACATTATGAACCAAGTAGCGCAAGGAAAATGGTCGGTGGATTCCATTGAAGCTGCGGTTCCTCGGCAGTTGGCACGATTTGGAGAGGATGCCTACCGCATGATGTTCATTACGAATCACGATGAAAATTCTTGGAACGGAACGATAGAAGAACGCATGGGGGAGAACGGTGATGCCATGGCCATCTTATCGGGCACACTCATGGGGATGCCGCTGGTCTACAGTGGACAAGAAGCTGGAAATACGAAACGGCTCCGTTTTTTCGAGAAAGACACTGTGATTTGGGGGGATTATGCAAAATCAGCGCTCTACCAAACGATTTATTCGCTTCATCACGAGCAAGAAGCACTCTGGAATGGCAAGGACGGAGGACAACCGGAATTTTATGAGGTTCCTTCCGATCGTGCCATGGCTTGGAAACGCAGGAAGAATGGAAATGAAGTGGTGACTGCGGTCAATTTGGGGGATGATGAGTTGGAGATGAGTTTGGGGTTGGATGAATCGTTCCAAATTGCATGGGGTGGGATTTCGCCGTCCGCTGTGGTGGTTATGCCCCCGCATGCGGCATCGGTTTGGACGAGGACTGAATGAGCCTGTCAAAATTCAAAACAGTTCAAGAATGAAGCAGACGATTGCGCTGATTGCCCACGACGGTAAGAAGGATGCCTTGGTGCAGTTTGTACGAAACCACCAATCTTGGTTCCATGAATTTGAACTCGTGGGCACAGGGACGACAGGCGGGCGCATCGCAGAACTCGGTATTGAGATTGAGCGATTGGCGAGCGGTCCGCTGGGCGGAGACGCACAAATCGCAGCCCGAATAACGGAAGGCACCGTGCATGCGGTCATTTTTTTCCGAGACCCCATGGGCAAACACCCGCATGAGCCTGACATCAACATGCTCCTGCGTCAATGCGATGTCCACAACATTCCATTGGCCACCAACCGGGCCACGGCGAGTTTGTTGGTCGGTCGACACGCTTTCGGCGCGGAATGAAAGGCGATGTCTTGCGGGCCAATGGTCCATGGCCTGCAGATAACACAGAACGCCAAGTTCATCAGTGGCTCGCTCAACGAATTGCAATCGACGATGAGCGAGAATTGCAATCGATTATCAACCTATTGCTGGAGTCCGTCAGTTCGAAGCGTCGCGTGGATCGAATGATGAATCAATGGCGCGCGTCCGAATCGGAAATTGAAAAGTTGGCTTTGTGGGCGGATCGCTTGAATGCGCATGAACCGATTCAGTATGTTTTGGGGGAAGCTCATTTTCTGGGACTGAAGTTGGCAGTGGATCGACGCGTCCTGATTCCCCGCCCAGAAACAGAGGAATTGGTCTTTCACATGAAAGAAAGGGTGGGGAAGTTGCATCAGGAGCAGCGAAGCGTATTGGATGTGGGGACGGGGAGTGGCGTCATTGCTTTGAGTTGGAAGGACGCATTTCCGGACGATTTGGTCGTGGGGTTGGATGCCTCCGCTGATGCTCTGAATGTTGCCGAGTCCAATGGGAGAAGCCTGAATCTATCGGTGGATTGGATCCACGATGACATTCTTTCCCATCCCGTTCAGGGTTTAGATGGGGTGAAGCCCTTTGACATTATTTTTTCCAATCCACCTTACATCCCGAATGCGGAGCGCATGGGGATGGAGAACCATGTAGTCGATTGGGAACCGCATGAGGCGTTGTTCGTTCCCGATGAAGACGATTTGAAGTTCTACCGGCGCATCATCTCAGGGTGTGAACATTCACATTGGTTAAAGCCCGAGGGCTGGTTGGCTTTCGAATGCCATCGCGATCGTATAGAACATGTGGCTTCACTGTTCCATGGTTCATGGCGTACCATTGAAAAAGTTCGCGATTTGCAAGGCAATTGGCGCATGATTTTTGCGCAGCGACACGGGGCTATCGCTTAAACTCGAGCATCAGCGCCTCCGAAAGCACGGCGGCTGGGATGGCAAAACCAATTCCTTCTACACCAGTACCCAGCACTTTTTCATTTACCACGCCAATCAAGGTCCCATCGGAATCAATCAATGCACCCCCACTATTCCCGGGGCTGATGCTCACATCCGTTTGAATCAGCGTGCGGTTTCCGTCTTTGCGTTTTCCGGAAATAATCCCTTTTGTCACAGAC
>JBMSHA010000112.1:0-6452 GCA_049416245.1 Flavobacteriales bacterium
TGGCCGGCGACGATGTCGGGCACATCGAGGAAACCGTTGTCCCAACCCCACATCGCGCTGTTTCCGGCTGCACTTGTGATGAAGTTTTCATTAAAAGTGGCGTTCGTGTTGAAGCCGGCCGAAGTGCTGTAATTGAAGGTAAAGCTGTCCGGGAAATCCTTGGTGATGACATTGATGTAAGCGCCGGAGTAATTCGAAGGAAGGTTGGCGTTCAGTGTTTTTACCACGACCAAATTGTCAACCAGATTCGTCGGAAACAGGTCCATAGAAACGGAACTTCTTTTCGGATCAAGCGACGGGATTTCAGCTCCGTTAAAGGCGGTTCGGATGTAGCGATCGCTCAATCCTCGGACCACGACGAAATTTCCAATGGTGTAAACGCCGCTGACACGTTTGATGGCACTGCTCACATCGCTATCCCCGTTTTTCTTAATTTCTTGTGCCGAGACGTAATCGATCATGGACGTCTCTTTCTTTTTGACGTTTTCCATGTAAACGGCACTCGCTCGATTTTGTCGGACCTCGACGATTGCTTCGTTGTCCAATAGGATGACGGTAGACTCCATTGGAAAATCTACGGTGACCGTTTCACCTCCGGTGATGGTCACCTCTTTTTCCATGGCATTGTAGGCGATGAATCGGGCGATGAGCTTGTATGTTCCCGGCTTCAAACCGGCGATGGTGTAATTGCCATCGAAGTCACTCATGGCACCAGAAGTACTGGACTCGAGCATCACGGTCGCTCCGAGCAGGATGTCTCCTGTGGCTTTGTCGGTGACGGTTCCAACAATCGTTCCTTGGCCAAATGCAGCGATCGTAAGCAGCAAAAATGAGGCGAGCAGGTGCAATTTCATGCGGCAAAATTAGGTTTTTCCTGCATCCAATCGGGGACAGGATTTGAATGGTTTTTCAGCGAATCGATAGGTTCTTTCAACAAGAAAAGAGGCACCGGGGGGTGCCTCTTATCGAAATGAGTGTGGGGTATAGCTTATTGGATGACCAACTTGCTGTATGCCGTACGACCGTTTTGTTGAACGGATACCACATACAAGCCTGCAGGCAAAGACGTCAAATCCAATGCGATTTGCTGTCCTGCCAATGCGGTCAAGTTTGTTTGGTACACCAACTTACCATTGAAATTGACCACATCAACCAACGCTTGGTTCAAGTCAAAATCAGCAGTCATACCGATCGCCCCGTTTGAAGGATTCGGGAAGAGCGTGAATGCTGTTGCTTGGGCTTCGGCGATGCCGGTGCTGCTGCAGCCAATGAATCCGCGGCTAGAGAGCATAGACCAACCGTCCAACCAAGTGCAATCATCCGCAGGATCGAAAGCGCCGGCATAAGAGACTGCGTCAAACCAAGTATTCGAGGCCGCCGTGCCTCCAGGTAAGTCCGCTGTGGGGACGAGGTCGAGCAATTCAGAACCTTCTTCAACTACATAGTTCAAACCAGAAGCCAATACCGCGTTACTGTTCGCGGCGAATGAAGCCTGGAATGCAGCAATGGATTCGTTGGCAGCAGCGGTTGAATCCGCTTCACTTGCCCAACCAGAACCCATGGTGATTTTGAACAAATCTGCTGCTGTCGCATCCAATCCGAGTCCAGTGCATGCATCAAAAATGTTCCCAGCAAAAGCCAATTCACTGCTCTCAAATCGTGCATACGAGTCTTCACCGGATGCAAGGTTTTCGATATCGATGCCTTTGCCCCAGTTGTAGAAGATGGAGTTGTGGTACTCCCCGCCAGCGTTGTCGCGCAAGGTCAGGGCACGTTTTCCAGCATCAGCGCCTTGGCCGACGTAAGTGGCGTTGTAGATGATTGGGTGTGCGTATGGCATGCCGTCTTCAGGGTCGGTTCCACCATCGTGTTCACCGCCGCGATCGCCTTCACCTTCCTCTTGGACGGTGCACCAAAATTGTCCGTATCCGCGCCATCCTTCGTCGTAGTCAAACGAGTCATCGCCACAGAAAGCAGTGACCGCATGCTTGATAGAGGCCGTACCACCGAAGAACTCAACCCCGTCATCTGCATTGGAAATTACTTCGATGTAGTCGAGGGTGGTTCCTGAACCGACGCCGCCAAGGGTCAAACCGTTGATCTCGTTGCCCGCTCCGATGTCAGTTCCGCCGTGACGGATGGAGACATAGGTCATCGATCCGCTGCTGTCGGCATCGTTCTCGCCGCCGTACAAACCGCGCGCTTCCGTATCCGGAATGCCTTCGATTTGGGTTTCTCCTGGCGAGGAGTTGAGCTTGGCATCACCAAGCAAAATCACACCGCCCCACTGTCCGCGTACATTGAATGGAGTTGAACCGTCCAATGCATCTGCCTCAAATGTGAAGATAATGGGAGCTTCAGCGGTTCCGTTGGCTTGGATTTGGCCACCGCGTGCAACAACCAAGGCGGATGCATCAGCGCCCGAACCTGACTTGCCTTTGATGACGGTGCCGGCTTCAATGGTGAGTACGTCTCCTGAGTTGACGAAAACAAATCCGTCTAGGATATAAACGTTGTCACTGGTCCATGTAGTGGTTCCAGTTCCTGAACCGTCATCCGTGATGGTGACCTGGCTCGTAGCCTGAGCGCAAAATCCTGTGAAGAGAATCGCTGCCAGAACAAAAGGTAAAAAGTGCTTCATGTGTATTCCGTTTTTGCTGCGGCAAAGGTGGCAGCAACTTTCGAGGGGGGCTCGAACGGAATGGTTACATTAAAGTTAAGGTAGTGTTAACCAGGTACCTCTGCGTTTTGCTCGACTTGCTCTGCTGAAGCCTCTTCGCTCTGTTGCTGATCTGTGCCGTAGTGGATGGCCAAAACAATGGATACGCTCACCAAGAGTCCAACGATCAGCTTCAGGAAATCTTTGGCAACGATTGGGAAAATGGTTTTTAAGTTGCCCTTTTTTGTAACGCCCGTGTTGAGGGCCAATTCTCGGCCACACAACAAGCCTACAAACACCCAAGTGGTGGACATGGGAATGTTATTCAGTTGCTTGAAGTAGAGGAGGAGGAAGGCATAGACCAAGTCAATCAGCGTGGCCGAGCGCACGTATTTCGTGCTTTGTTTGTCCAAGACGATTTGTTGTATCGCACCTCCCTGCCGATAAAATATATAGGCCAAGCCGATCACGAACAATGCCATGACCAGCAGGAGTTGCACAAAAGTCAATTCACGAGGGAGGAATACCGCTATGTTGGCCACATCATGCGAGAGCCAGGTGTACCAGAGAAACGACGTTGATAACCATTGGAAGACACGCCAGAATTTCTTGGACTTTTTGCTGACGTCTTTTTTCTCATCGATCAACCGGGAAATCAGCAGCCAAAGCATGTAAGCGACTACGGCTGCCAGGCCATAGCCCATGATGCTTTTGAACAGCATCTTCTCGAGAACAAACGTTGAGGCAAAAGCTGAAAGGACCAAGAACGATGTTGAAACCGGAATTCCGCGGCGCGTGAGCAAAACAAGAGCGAGTGGAGCGAGTGCATGGTACCACTGCGGCTCTTTGTAAGGAATCTTGGCCAGTCGGCCGAAGGAAATGTCTCCACCGTCTACATACCAACCATACGCCAAGGTAACCACCAAGACCCCCGACGCTGCAGCCCAGAGGACGGTCCAGTGAAAGCGCTCGCGATTTGAAGCAATCCAGGTTCCCAGGGTTTGTACGCTGTCGTTGGCGATGACGGAATAACCGGCCAACATGAATCCTATAACCGTAAACAATTCAACCATGGCTGACATTCTTGAGGTGCAAATCTCAAGGTAGATTCCTCCCCCTCGCCCGACCCTATGTTAAGGCAATGTTAAATATGAACTCTCATGCGGGATAGAGTCGGTTGGAAAACGAAAAAAGGCGAGCCGAAGCCCGCCTTTTCAATGCCATGTTAATGCAGTGTTACGCCTTCAGCCTCTTGCTCAAGTCGAGGACACTTGGCGTTGCGATGAAGATCGAGCTGTAGGTACCCACGACCACACCGACCATCAAGGCGAAGACAAAGCCTTTGATGTTGTCGCCTCCGAGGAGGAAGATGGTCAACAATACCACAAACGTGGAGAGCGAGGTGTTGATGGTACGGCTCAACGTGCTGTTGAGGGCGTCGTTCATGACGTCTTCGTCGCCGCGCTTCGAACCGTAGAGGCCGACGTATTCACGGATGCGGTCGAATACAACCACCGTATCGTTGATGGAGTAACCGATGACCGTGAGGATGGCCGCAATAAACGCTTGGTCGATTTCCATGGTGAACGGCAAGATGCCGGCAAAAATCGAGAAGCAACTCAATACGATGATTACGTCGTGCACCATGGCAATCAACGCGCCCAAACCGTACTGCCACTTGCGGAATCGGAAGAAGATGTACAAAAAGATGATGAGCAACGAGAATATGGTTGCGTTCTTCGCTCCGTTTCGGAAATCATCCGAAATCGTGCTGTCGACTTTATTGTACTGGTCGATGGTGTAGTCAACACCCGCAACCGCCAATCCTTCCGCCAACGCAGCCTGGATCAATTCGTCTTGATTTGGGTCCGGGTTGTCGATCATGTAATTGGTCATGATGCGCAACTTGGCGTCGCTGTCTTTCGTCTGAACAATGGGATTGCCCATTTTACCTTCTTCGGAGAAAGCCGTCGACAATGACTCGCGGATTTGCTGCACATTCACTTCTTCGGCGAACGAGATGTCAAACGTGGTTCCGCCAGAGAATTCAACGCCATACTGCAAGCCTTTGGTCATCAAACTGGCCAAACCGCCTGCGACAAGCACGCCGCTGAGGATGTAAAACTTCATGCGGTTGCCTACGAAGTTGGCATTGATTTTCGTGAACCAATCCTTCGTCATTTCCGAAGAGAAGGTGATGGATTTCTTGTTCTCCAATCGGCTGAAAAAGACCAACCGCGTTAAAACGATGGCTGAGAACAAGGACGTGAAAATACCGATGATCAAGGTGGTTGCAAAACCACGGATTGCACCGCTACCGAAACTGTACAGAACGAATGCGGTGAGCAAAGTGGTGATGTTGGCATCGATGATCGCGCTGTACGCTTTTTGGTAGCCGTCTTTCAACGCCACCATTAGGCCTTTTCCACCGCGCATCTCTTCACGGATACGCTCATAGATGAGGACGTTCGCGTCGACCGCCATACCGATGGTCAAAACGATACCTGCGATACCGGGCAGTGTCAACGCCGCGCCGAGTGACGCCAGTGCGCCAATCAAGAAAAACAAGTTGGCAATCAACGCAAGATTGGAAACAAGTCCAGCTCCCTTGTAGTAGAAAATCATGTAGAGCAGGATCACCAACAAGGCAATCACAAATGAGCTCAATCCCGAGTTGATGTTTTCTTCACCGAGCTGTGGGCCGACACTTACTTCGTCCACAATACGCGCTGGAGCTGGCAAAGAACCCGCTTTCAACAAACCGGCGAGGTCATTTGCTTCCAACATTTTCTGCTCAATGCTTTGATCCGAACCGAAGCTAATCTGCGAGCGGCCGCTTGTAATCGCCGACTGAACGCTCGGCGCGCTAAACACCAATCCGTCCAGAACAACGGCTACCGCGCGCTGATTGTCGGCGGCACATTCCGTGGTCATGCGGCCCCAAATGCCTGCGCCTTCTGCGTCCATGGTCATGGAAACGACGACGTCGCCGATTTCGTCATATGATACACGTGCGTCCACAATGCTCTTGCCTGACAACTTCGCCTTTCCTTTACGGCTCTCATCTTTGATGGCGTAAAGTGCAGCGAACGTTTGGGTTGGCTTCGCTTCCCACAACAAACGCAGGTCATTGCGCAATGCGAGGCGCGCCTCAGGCCGACGCAACAAATCGTTTACTCGGTTTGTGTCCGCGATCGCAGCATATCCAACCACTGCGGAACGACGTTGCAACTCCGGTTGCAAGAAGCGGAACAATGGGATTTTTGCGAGCTTCTGCTCATCGGTCAACGCGCTATCTGCAGGTGCATTGCTGCCATACAAATCAGGGTTGTTGGCCGTACCAATCGCCGTATTTGCCGCGTCCAAACGTTGGATGACTTCGTCGTTGAAGTACGTTTCCCAGAATTCGAGGTTCGCAGTACTCTTCAATTGCTTGCGAGCGCGCTCGCGGTCGTCGATGCCGGGTAATTCTACCAGAATTCGGCCGCCGCTGACTTTCTGCACATTCGGTTGCGCAACGCCCAATTGGTCGATACGCTTGCGAATGATGCTCTCGGTGTTGTCGATTGCGGTGGTGGACTCATTGCGCAGGATGGCGAAGATTTCGTCTTCCGTGGATTGAGCAGGGAACAGGTCCTTGCTTTCCATGTTGTGGAAGATGCGCCACAATTCCACGGGATTTTCAGATGCTCCGTTGAGCTCTTTCCAAGACGCCTCAAACAATTCGACATAAGTCAAGCCTTGTGTGGTGCGCTGAGCGGCTTTCGCATCGGCGATGGCTTGGCGGAACGTC